>JBJXGK010000174.1:0-11512 GCA_046153705.1 Gemmatimonadaceae bacterium | reverse complement strand
GTGATGCAGCTGGGATTGATCCCGTTCGCGATGCGGACCAGCGAGTCTGCTCGGTTCGCCGTGCGTTACACCGCGCCCGAGGACGGCGCGCCAAGCGTGTTGTCTTCGGTCAACGATCCCTGGAACTTCTGGGTGTTCCGCGCGCGCGTCAACGGCAGCGCTAACGCCGAGAGTCGTTCCGACAACTATCAGGTGAATCCGTCGATCGACGTCACGCGCGTGACCGAGAGGTGGAAGTACACGTTCGGCGCGCAGAGTGAGTACCGAGCGAACTCGTTCAAGTTGTCGAATGGCAGCGAGCGTTCCTTCATCCTCCGCAGCGTCGACGTCAATAGCCGGCTGGTCAAATCGATCAGCGACCATTGGTCGGTGGGGACCCGGGTCTCCAGCGGACTCTCGGAGTTCCGCAATCAGGATGCGTACGGAGCGTTGGATGTGAGCGCGGAGTACAACGTCTTCCCGTGGCGCGAAGCGACAAGTCGACAGTTGATCGCGCTCGTTGCCATAGGAGCGCGACACTACGACTATACAGAGGAGACCGTATTCGGTCGATTCTCGGAGACGCGCCCAGTCGCGCGCGCGATCGTCGCGGGGGAATCGCGTCTCGCGTGGGGCACCGTCGACGCCTCGCTGCGCTACTTCCGGTTCCTGCATAACAACCAGGCGTACAACCTCAGCTTCAACGGCCGGGCGACGTTCCGCATCTCCCGCGGCCTCTCGCTCGAGCTCCGCGGCGAGGCGGCGAAGGTCAACGACCAGCTCTACCTGCCGCGCGGGGACGCCACCGACGACGAAGTGCTCACGCGGCAGCGCGCACTCGCGACGTCGTACCGCTACGGCGGGTCCGTGGGGCTCAGCTTCACGTTCGGCTCCATCTACAACACCATCGTCAACCCGCGCCTCGATGATCTCGGCTTTTGAATCCTCGGCGCATCGGCTTGGCGGACGCGCAGCCCGACGTCACCGCGATGAGGCGTGTTTGGCGGCGATGGCGTTCAAACCCGCGGTGATCTCCGCTGCGCTCACCCATCGGCCGCGTACGAAGACACCGGCCCGACGCGTCAGATGCGTCAAGTCCTCCAGCGGATTCGCGTCAAGCAACACGAGATCGGCCCACTGCCCTACGGCGACGGTGCCGAACGCTCCATCCTGCTTGAGCGACTCACGCACATAGCGACCGACGTTCTTCGTGCCGCTCTCCAGCACCTGGTACCTGCTCAGCCCTGCCGCGATCGCCACTTGCAGTTCCCGATGCAAGGCGAAGCCCGGCACGTTGAACATCTGCGGCGAGTCCGTGCCCATGAGCATCGGCGCGCCGACGTCGGCCAACGTCTTCAACATTTGACGGCGCAATGCGAGATACCGCACACGACGCTCCGGGGTCATGCCTTGATTCTGGTCGGCAAGGGCGCGGTTGCGCTTCTGCGTCATCCACGCGCTCACCTGCTGCCCCGAGACGTACCGCATCTCGGGCAACGCACCGAGCTCCTCGGCGGTGAGATCGTTGTAGAAGTTCTCCCAGAGGTACATCGTCGGCACGTTCCACACGCCGAGCTCCCGCGACATCTCAGCCAACGGGCGGAACTTCGCGGGATCGACGGCGTCGATCACGTCGCCGAGCGTCGTTCCCGGTGTCGAGTACACCGAGCTGTCGCGCACGGCCGCTTCGAGGAAGCCGTCCACGTGGTCGATCGTCGCGATTCCGCTGCGCATCGCGTGCACCACGCCCACCGCCATGGGAACGTGGCCGCCGAACGTCATCCCGTTCGCCTTCAGCTCGGCGACGCTGGCGTCCCACGTGGCGCGACTGAAGCCGGGATGGATCTTCATAAGGTCATAGCCCGTCGCCTTTGCAGCCTGCACGGCAGCCACACCCGCGGCAGGGTTCGGCGCTGAGTTCTGATTGAGCGACGGCGCAGCGGGGAAGAATCGCGGCCCCAGTAACGCGCCGCTCGCGATCTTCTCCTTCAAGCCGATCTGGTACGGCGCGCCGAGCATCCCGCGGATGGTGGTGATGCCGTTGGCGACGTAGAGGAACAGGATATCCGACAGTTGCTCATCGGTCGGGTTGCCGGGCGGCACGTGCGCATGCATCTCGGCGAGGCCGGGCATGAGATACTTCCCGCGTCCGTCGATCCGCGTCGCGTTCGACGGCACCGGTGTCCGAGACGTCGCGCCGATCGCCCTGATCCGTCCGCCTTCGATGAGGACCGTCTGACCGCGGAGGCTGCGTTCGCGGTCCATCGGGATCACGGTAACGTCGGTGATCACGATCGGCGTGGACTGCGCTGGCAGTGGCGGCAGGACGGCAACGGAACTGAGACCGATCGCGAGGCCGACCGCGGCAGCGGTCCGTGTGAGGGAAGGGCGCAGGAGCGCCTCGTTCGAGGTGGGCATCGAGAGCTTCCCGGCGTATGAGATAGGCCACGCAGCGGGAGGGTGGGGCGCGTGGCGGATACCAGATTAACTTACGATACCGTGACTGACTCTGTTCGAACACCGCCGCACGACGGCGTCCTTGGCCTGACGTACCGCCAGCTCATCGCACTCATCGCACTGGTGAATGCGTTCGTCGCGACCTACCTGCACCTCTGGAAACTCGGCAAGGCGGGTGCGCTGGCCTGCGGCGGGAGCGGTGGCTGCGCTGCCGTGCAGTTCTCCTCCTGGAGTTGGTTCCTCGGCGTGGACGTCGCGCTCATCGGCGCCGTGGGCTACACACTCATCCTCGTTGTCGCCATCGCGGGTTCGATGGGCGGACGTGAGGATGCACGCACTCCGGCGCTGGCGCTCGCGTGGCTCGTTTTCCCCGCTATCCTGTTCACCGTGCGCCTCAAGTACGCCGAGTTCTTCGTCCTGAAGACCTTCTGCCCCTGGTGCGCGATCTCCGCCGTTTCCATCACCGTCCTCGGCGTGCTCGTCGCGATCGAGCTACGCCGTACCCGACTGCTCACCCACGCGTGAGTCGCACGCACTGATGAGGTAAGCGCGATGAGCACGCCACGACTCGGACACTACATCGGCGGCGCTCGCGTCGACGCACACAGCCAGCGGTCGTCACCGGTGTTCGACCCGTCCACCGGCACACCGCAGGCCACGCTGGCGCTGGCCGACGCGGTCGATACCAGCGCGGCGATCAACAGTGCCGCAGCTGCCGCGCCGGCCTGGGGCGAGCGTTCCGCGTCGGATCGGGCGCAGATCCTGTTCAAGTTCCGCGAACTGTGCCTCGCACATCGCGACGAGATCGCGGCACTCATCAGTGCTGAACACGGCAAAGTGCTCGCCGATGCACGCGGCGAACTGCAGCGCGGCCTCGAAGTGATCGAGTTCGTCTGCGGTATCCCGCATCTCATGAAGGGTGAGTTCTCCGACGGCGTCTCGCGCGGCATCGACATGCACTCGCTCCGCCAACCGCTTGGCGTCGTGGCGCTCATCACGCCGTTCAACTTCCCGGCGATGGTCCCGATGTGGATGCTCGGTCCCGCGCTCGCCACTGGCAACGCGGTCATTCTCAAGCCTTCGGAGCGCGACCCGTCGTGTCCATTGCGGCTCGCCGAGCTCTGGACCGCCGCAGGCGGACCGCCAGGCACGTTCAACGTGCTGAACGGAGACAAGGAGACCGTCGATCGCCTGCTCGCCGACCCTACAGTGCAGGCCGTGAGTTTCGTCGGCTCCACGCCGGTCGCACGGCACGTTCACGAAACCGCGGCAAAGCACGGCAAACGCGTTCAGGCGATGGGTGGCGCGAAGAACCACTGCGTTGTCCTGCCCGACGCCGATCTCGATCAGGCCACCGACGCACTCATGGGCGCCGCCTACGGATCAGCCGGCGAACGCTGCATGGCAATCTCGGTCGCGGTCGTCGTCGGTGAGGCGACTGCCGATGCACTCGTCGCTAGACTCGCCGACCGCGTGCGCGCACTTCGTATCGCCGCGCCGACCGACGCGGATCCCGATATGGGCCCCGTCGTCACCGCCGCCCATCGCGATCGCATCGCGGCCTATATCGCCGAGGGTGCGGCCGATGGCGCGACACTCGTCGTCGATGGCCGCGCACATGAGTGCACCAAGCGCCCGGGGTTCTTCCTCGGCGGCACACTGTTCGACCGCGTGACGTCCAGGATGTCAATCTATCAGGAAGAGATCTTCGGCCCTGTGCTGTGCGTGGTGCGCGTGGCCACCGCAGACGAGGCGCTCACACTCTGTGACTCACACCGCTATGGCAACGGCGTCGCGATCTTCACCCGCAGTGGCGGCGCCGCGCGTGATTTCGCGCACCGCGTGCGCTGCGGCATGATCGGCATCAACGTCGCCATTCCTGTGCCGTTGGCCTTCTATTCGTTCGGCGGGTGGAAGGAGTCCGCGTTCGCCGATCATAACCAGCATGGGATGGACGGCGTGCGATTCTACACGCGCGTGAAGACGGTCACCTCGCGCTGGCCAAGCGGCGGCGATGGGGTCTCGTTTTCGATGCCGGTGTTGCGATGACGGACCTGGCGTGGGCGCCTTGAGCGCCGGCGTGCTCGCACGACTCCGCGCTCACCGCTCTTTCTGATAACCGTACTTCCGTAGCGCGTCCTGCACGCGCGCCGCCGGTAACCCGAACACGCGCTGGTGATTCGCGCCGGTCATGGTGTCGGCAGCCAGCATCGCATTGATGATCGCGTCTTCGGTCGCCTGGACCGTCGCTTGGAAGAGCGGTGAGATTCGCGCGTTCGACAGCATCGTCAGTGCCGTCGAGTCCTCCGCCATCGCGGTTCGTGCATTCGCCGTGGAGAAGGCGATGAAGATGTCGCCGGAACCGTTCGACGCATAGCCGCCTACACGCCCCACACCGAGCGACACGCGCGTGGCGATGCGCTTGAGTTGATGCGGGAGCAGCGGGGCATCCGTCGCGACCACCACGATGATCGAGCCGAGTTCGGTCGGCTCAACGGAGTCATCGCGCGGTGCACCACCGGTTGCCGACGCGCACGGAGGTGCGACGCGTTCGTTGGTCGTGGTACGTGCGGGCAACTCCCCCGCCGTGCAGATGGCGAGATCGGTGATCTCGCGACCGACCGGAACCCCGCCGATCATCAGATTGCGCTGGTTGCCGAAGTTGCACTGCACCAGCACGCCGACAGTGTACCCGCCCTGCGCTACAGACAGCCGGCGAGACGCGGTGCCGATCCCACCTTTGAATCCGAGACAGATCATCCCCGTCCCGCCACCGACCGCTCCTTCGACCACACGTCCGCCGCGCGCTCCGTCGAGCGCCTCGCGGACGTGTTCCGTCTTCACATGGAATCCGTTGATGTCATTGAGGGTGCCATCATAGGTCTCGGCGGCCACCGGCAGTCCCCACGGTTGGAGTCCCGGTGAGCCGACCTGCCACTGCAGGATCCCGTCACGCACCACACCCACACTGCTGGTGTTGGTGATTCCGATCGGCCCTTCGAGGATCCCGCCCTCCTCAAGCCACGTGGTTCCGGTCATCTCACCGTTCCCGTTGAGAGCGAACCAGGCACCGAACACCGGATCATTGTTCTGTCGCCCGCGTGGATGCACGATCGTCACGCCCGTGCGTACCGGCCCGACGCCGACGCGCAGCGGTCCCGCGTCTCCGCGGATGATGGTGGAGTGTCCGACCTCCACACCGGTGACGTCGGTGATGGCGTTCAACGGCCCAGGGGTCCCGCCGATCAGCGCGCTGGCCCCGATATCGTTCGCCCGCGCTCGCTGCGCTGCGAGCGGCTCGAACGGAAAGAGGAGAAGTGCCAGAAAAGACAACCTTATGAACGCGTGCATCGAATCACTCCGGAGTGCATGAGAGCCTCGCACGGACCTGAAACACCTGTGTCGTGCACCTCCCGTCTCAGTGCTGCCGTTCCACCGCCCTCTTCACCTTGCCCACCAACTCCCAGATCTGCTCTTCCGAGATGATGAGCGGCGGGGACAACGCGATGATATCGCCGGTCGTGCGGATGAGCGCACCTTCGTTGAAGAACGCGTCCACGAACGCATCGTACGCTCGCGCGCCGAGGACGCCGTCGCGCGTGGCAAGTTCGATTCCCGCCACGAGGCCGAGGTTCCGCACGTCGATCACATGCTTCGTTCCGCGCAGCGAATGCACGGCCTGCTCCCACACGGGCGCCATCGTGGCGGCACGGGTGAGCAGTTGTTCGTCGGCGTACAGCTGCAGCGTCGCCAGTCCGGCCGCCGACGCCAGCGGATGTCCACTGTACGTGTAGCCGTGGAAGAACTCGATGCCGCGTTCCGTCGCGTTCACCACGGTGTCGTAGATGGACCCCGTCACCACGGTGGCGCCCATCGGCACCGACGCGTTCGTGATCCCTTTCGCCAGGGTGATCATGTCCGGCATCACGTTGAAGTACTGGGCCGCGAATGGCGTACCCAAGCGTCCGAACCCGGTGATCACCTCGTCGAAGATCAACAGGATTCCGTGCCGGTCGCAGATCGCGCGCAGGCGCTCCAAGTAACCCACCGGCGGGATCAGCACCCCGGTCGACCCGGCGACCGGTTCGACGATCACCGCGGCGACCGTCTCGGCCCCGTGCTTGGCGACCACCGCCTCGAGCGCATCGGCCAGCGACGCGCCGTGCGCGGGCATGCCCTTGGAGAACGCGTTCTTCGAAAGATCATGCGTGTGCGGGATGTGATCGACCGCCGGCAGCAGCTGCGAGCTGAACGCCGCCTTGTTCGGCGCGATTCCTCCCACCGAGATCCCACCGAACCCGACGCCGTGATAGCCGCGTTCGCGCCCGATGAACCGCGTCCGCTGTTTCTCCCCGCGCGACTGGTGGTACGCCAACGCGATCTTCAACGCGCTGTCCACCGCCTCCGAGCCAGAGTTGGAGAAGAACACATGCTCCAGTCCCTCGGGGAGGATCTCCACCACCTTCCGCGCGAGCGCGAAGCTCGCGGGATGGCCCATCTGGAAGCCGGGAGCGAAATCGAGTGTGCCTGCCGCCTTCGCGATCGCATCGACGATCGGCCGACGGCAGTGCCCGGCGTTCACACACCACAACCCGGCCGTTCCGTCCAGGATCTGCCGTCCGTCATCCGACACGTAGTGCATGTCCTTCGCCGAAGCGAGGAGACGCGGACGAGCCTTGAATGCTTTGTTCGCCGTGAACGGCATCCAAAGCGCATCGAGGTCGGCGGGGGCGAGTGGGGGGGCAGCCGGTTTCGGCGCAGGCGCGGTCGCGGTCATGGCGGGAGGACCCAGAAGTGAGATGACCCGCACAAGATGCGGCTCCCACGCTCGTACCGCCATTCGTCAGCTATGGTTGGGACGTCTGACGTCCCCTATCCGCCATCTGCCTTCTGAACGAACCAATGGCCAGGGGCGGAATCGAACCGCCGACACGCGGATTTTCAGTCCGCTGCTCTACCATCTGAGCTACCTGGCCGCAGTCTGCGAAAACTAGTCGCCCCTCCTCGGCAAGCCAACCCCTTTGGCGGTCCCGGAACCGGACTAACCTACTGCCGGGGACGCACTTGCCGCGAATCACGCCCCGGCGCGCCCGCACCGGCAACCTGTCACCCGTCCCGTCTGTCTCACGTAGGCTCACTCGTCCGCGACGGCGACCGCCGAACGCGAGTGCCGCAGCCATCGCTTTCGGCATACCTTCCACTCCGGACCGCCCCATGTCTTCACCCTCAGCCACTCAGCGCATGGATCGCCTACTGCGTCGCTCGCTGTGTCACGTGCGCGGACTCCTCGCGAACCTGACCGCTCTCACTTTTGTCGCGGGAAGTGCCGCGTGGACCGAGGCGGCAGCGCAAAGTGGTCCGCTGCGTGTACCCGTCGTCGTCGATACGCTCCCCAACGGCCTCGTGCTCATCATCCATGAGGATCGCTCGGTCCCCGTGGTCACCACCAACGTCTGGTACCACGTCGGGTCGGGCGATGAGCGACTCGGGCGTACGGGCTTCGCGCATCTGTTCGAGCACCTGATGTTCATGGGCTCCAAGAACGCGCCCTACCCGCAGTTCGATCGGCTCCTCGAAGCGGCTGGTGCCAACAACAACGGCTCCACCAACACCGATCGCACCAACTACTACGAATCGGGTCCGGCCAGCGCCCTTCCCCTCATGCTCTGGCTCGAGGCCGACCGACTCGGCTGGATGCTCGAGACCATGGACCAGGAGAAGGTCGATCTCCAGCGCGACGTCGTGAAGAACGAGCGCCGGCAGAACTACGAGAACCAGCCCTATGGCATGGCCTGGGAGAACCTCTCGGCGACCATCTATCCCAAGGGACATCCGTACTCTTGGAGCACCATCGGCTCCATGGCCGATCTCTCCGCGGCCTCACTCGATGACGTGAAGCAGTTCTTTCGCACGTACTACGCGCCGAACAACGCGAGCCTCGTCATCGCGGGTGCGGTGAATGCCGATTCGGTGAGGGCGGTCGTGCGTCAGATGTTCTCCGAGATCCCGCGCGGTCCCGCCATCACGCGTGCGGCGGCACCGGCGGCGTTCACGCTGCGTGACACGCTCGTCGTGCTTGAAGACCGCGTGCAGCTCCCGCGCCTCTACCTCGCATGGCACACGGTGAAGGAGTTCTCCCCCGACGACGCTGCGCTCGACGTCGCGAGCTACGTCCTCGCCGGTGCGCGCAACTCGCGACTCACCAAGGCGCTCGTCTACGAGAAGGAAGTCGCCACCAACGCGAGTGCGTTCAACTCCTCCAAGCGGGTCGACGGCGACTTCCAGATCCAGGTGACGGCGCGCCCGGGCTTCAAGCTCGACTCGCTCAAGATGCTGGTCGACGCCGAACTCAAGAAGCTCGCCGCAGGCGGCCCCACCGCCCGCGAACTTGGCCAGGCGAAGAACGCCATCGAAGCCAGTTTCCTCAATCGCCTCGAGTTCTCCGACGCCAAGGCCGATCAGCTCAACGCCTACTTCTACGCGACCGGCAAGCCCGACTTCTTCCAACAGGACCTCGACCGCTACCGCAAGGTGACGGCCGCCGATGTGCAGCGCGTCGTGAAGCAATATCTGTTGAGTGGGCGCGTAACCCTCAGCATCGTCCCGCAGGGGAAGAAGGAACTCGCCGCCACCCGGGGGATCGTCCAGTGATCCATCATCGTTGCCTCCTTGCCGCGGTCGCGTTCACGCACGTCGCGCTCGCCGCCACCGCAACGCCCGCGCTCGCGCAGCAGGCTGCATTCGATCGCACCAAAGCGCCCGCGCTCGCGCCGACACCTCCGCTCACCGTCCCCACCGCGACCACCAGACGGCTCGCCAACGGGCCGGCACTGCACGTCGTCGAGCACCGTGAACTTCCACTCGTGCAGGTGACACTCACGCTCGCCGGTGGTGGACGCCTCGACCGCGACCAACCCGGACTCGCGAGCTTCGTCGCCAACCTGCTCGACGAAGGCGCCGGTACCCGCGATGCCAATGCATTGCAGTCCGAACTCGCCTACCTCGGGGCTTCGCTCTCCACGGCCGCGAGCTGGGACTTCACAACGTTGTCGCTGAAGGTCTCACGACGGAATCTCGAGGCCGCACTCGACCTCATGGCTGACGTCGTACTTCGCCCGACCTTCGCCGCCGCCGAAGTGCGTCGCCAGCGCGATCTGCGCCTTGCATCCATCCTGCAGCAGAAGGATCAGCCCAACTCGCTCGCGGGCCTCGCGATCAACCAGGCGATCTTCCCCGTGGGTCATCCCTACCGCAGCGCGCTCGGCGGGGATTCGGCGTCCACGGCCGCGCTCGACTCCGCGACCGTTCGCAACGCGTACGACGGCAGCGTCCGTCCGGAGCGCGCGACGTTCTACGTCGTCGGCGATCTGTCCGCGGCCGACGCCGAGCGTGTGATCGCCGCGCGCTTCGGCAGGTGGGTCTCCCGGGGGCCGGAGCGCCGACCGGCACCGGTGCTCGTGAACGCCGTGCGTGCACAAGGCAATCAGGTCATCCTCGTCGACAAGCCCGGTGCCGCGCAGTCAGTCATCGTGATCGGTGCGCCGGGCGTCGAGCGCACGAGTCCCGACTACGCAGCCATCAGTGTCATGAACACGATCCTCGGCGGATCGTTCTCCTCGCGACTCAACACCGTGCTGCGTGAGACCAAAGGCTACACGTACGGCGCGAGCACCGGCTTCTCTTGGCGTCCGCTCCCCGGACCGTTCTCCGCCAGCTCCGGCGTGCGCACCAACGTCACCGATAGTTCGCTCGTCGAGTTCTTCCGCGAGATGAAATCCATTCGGGACACGCCGGTGAGCGCGGAGGAGTTGGCGCGCGCCAAGGCGTATCTCACCCTCGCGATCCCGGGTGACCTCGAGAGTGTCGCGCAGATCGCGGGGCAGATGGCGTCGCTGTCGGCCTGGAATCTCAAACTCGACGAACTGCGGGCCTTCGTCGAGAAGGTCGAGGCTGTCACCGTGGCCGACGTGCAGCGTGTCGCGCAACGCTACGTGCCGGCGGAGAACGCGTTCATCGTCATCGTGGGCGATCTCAATCAGATCCGCGCTGGGATCGAGGCCCTCCGCCTCGGCACGATCACCATCCGTGACGTGAACGAGCTCACGAAAGAGTGACCCAAGAGTGACCTCCGAACGACGACTCCGCATCGCGCTCCAGGGCGAGCTCGGCTCCTTCAGCGATGAAGCGATCCAGCAGCTCTGGGGCGGGGACGTGGAGCGCCTCTCCTATCGGGACTTCGCCGACGCGACGGCGGCGGTCGCCTCCGGTATCGCCGACCGGGGCGTCTTGCCGATCGAGAACACCATCGTCGGCTCCATCTCGCAGAGCCACGACGCGTTGAGTGCGATGCCCGGTTTGTTCGTCGTCGCAGAAACGGTCGTCGCGGTGCACCATTGCCTCCTCGCGTCGCACAACACGACGTTCGACCGCGTGACCACGGTGCTGAGTCACCCTGTCGCGCTGGCCCAATGCGGGAAGTTCTTCGCCGAGCATCCACAGCTCGAAGTGCATCCGGTGTACGACACCGCCGGCGCCGCGATGGACATCTCCCGCGTCGATGACCCGCAACTCGCTGCGGTCGCGAGCCGACGTGCGGCCGCGCACTATGACCTGGCGATCCTCCACGCCGACATCGAGGACCGCCCGGACAACCAGACGCGCTTCGTCGCGATCTCGCGCACGCCGTCTCCGCTGCCCCCCGGCACCCCGGCCCGCACCATGATCACCCTCACCACCGAGGACCGGCCGGGTTCGTTGCTGAACGCACTCACTCCGCTCGCACGTCATGGCGCGAACATCCGCCGCATCGAACCGCGCCCCACCGGAGAGCCGTGGAGCTATCGCTTCTTCATCGAGTTCGATCATCAAGTCGGTGATGCCGCCGCCGAAGCGGTCGTGCGCGACATCGCTGCGGCCGCGGTCGAGACCCGTCTCCTCGGCACCTATCCACGCTTCGGGGCAGGACGCCGCGGCAGCATCGGCTGGAGTTCAGGACACATCTCGCCGGTGTAGGTCCCCGATGAGGGATCGCGAACGAAACGCGGCGGGCGCCCCGGCGTGCGCCCGCCGGGTCCGC
>JBJXGK010000171.1:0-19970 GCA_046153705.1 Gemmatimonadaceae bacterium | reverse complement strand
AGGCGCTCCTTCACGATCTCCATGTGCAGGAGACCGAGGAAGCCGCAGCGGAAGCCGAAGCCGAGGGCCGTGGAGCTCTCGGGCTGGTAGTTCAGTGACGCATCGTTGAGCTGCAGCTTCTCGAGCGCATCGCGCAGGTCCTCGTATTGCTGTGTGTCCGTGGGGAACACCCCGGCGAACACGAACGAGCGCACCGCCTGGTAGCCCGGCAGCGATTCCGTCGCCTTGTTCTCGGCATCGAAGATGGTGTCGCCGGCGCGGGTCTCGCGCACGGACTTCACGCTGGCGACGACGTAGCCGACCTCGCCCGCGGTGAGCTGCGCGGCCGGTACCTGACGGAGCTGGTTGTACCCGACCTCCAGCACCTCGTACACCGACTCCGAAGTGCCGAACGTGATCTTCGTGCCCTTCTTGAGCGTGCCGTCGACCACGCGCACGCTGGGAATCGCGCCGCGATACTTGTCGTAGTACGAATCGTAGATCAGCGCGCGCAGTGGGCCGTCGGGATTGCCGCGCGGCGGCGGCACCTTCTTCACCACCTCTTCGAGCAACTCCGGGATGCCGAGGCCTTCCTTGGCACTCACGAGCAGGATGTCCTCGGGGGCGCAGCCGATGAGGTCGACCACTTCCTGGCGGCGCTTCTCCGGCTCGGCGCCCGGGAGATCGATCTTGTTGAGGATCGGGATGATCTCCAGACCGGCGTCCATCGCGAGGAACAGATTGGACAGCGTTTGCGCCTGGATGCCCTGCGAGGCATCGACCACGAGGATCGCACCTTCGCAGGCGGCGAGTGAGCGCGAGACTTCGTAGGTGAAGTCGACGTGCCCCGGCGTGTCGATGAGGTTGAGCTCGTAGGTGGTGCCGTTCTTCGCGTCGTACGACATGCGGACGGCGTTGAGCTTGATCGTGATGCCGCGCTCGCGCTCCAAGTCCAGCGTGTCGAGCACCTGGGCCTTCATCTCCCGCTTCTGGAGCATCCCCGTCGCCTCGATGAGGCGGTCGGCCAGCGTCGACTTTCCGTGGTCGATGTGGGCGACGATGCAGAAGTTGCGGATGAGGGACGGCGAGGTCACAGGCGGTTTGGCTTGGGAAGGAACACTGTAAGCTAGTGGACACGCAGCGGCCCTCCAACTGACGCCCGAGGCCTCGCGAACGCCCGCGGAGACCCCCGCGTATCCCCTTTGTTCGCCAGCCGCCGCGACGTACCTTCCTCCCCGCATGACAGCTCCCGCGTCACCGGCCCCGAACGTCCGGGCCGACTTGATGGACCCCGCATCCCTCGCGGCCCTCGGGCGCCTCGAGGTCATTTCGCGTTGGATCGTCGACGGGCTCCTCGCCGGACTGCATCGCTCGCCCAAGAAGGGTTTCTCGGTGGAGTTCGCCGAGCACCGCACGTACCAACCGGGTGACGACCTGCGGTTCATGGATTGGAAGGTGGCCGCTCGCGCCGACAAGTGGCTCATCAAGCAGTACGAGGAAGAGACCAATCTGCGCGCGACCATCGTGCTGGACGTCTCGCGGTCCATGGACTGGAAGAGCCAGCCGCAGTTGCTCAGCAAGCTCGCCTACGCCGAACGCCTGGTCGCCGCCCTCTCGCTCCTGCTCATCAAGCAGCGCGATTCGGTGGGCTTGATCCGCTTCGACGACCAACTGCGCTCGGTGGTGCCGCCCAAGTCGCGCACCGTTCAATGGAAGCGCATCCTCACGGCGCTCGGCGATCCGGGCTCGGGGCAGGGGAGCGATGCCGCCGGGGCACTCGCCCAGGCAGGCAAGCTCATCCGCCGTCGCGGCATGGTGATCCTCATCTCCGACCTGCTGCTCGACGCGCAGGAAGTCGATGACACGGTGCACGCACTGCGCGCGCAGGGGCACGACGTCACCATCCTGCATATCCTCGACCCGGCCGAGCGGTCGTTCGACATGGCGGCCGGTGAGTCGGAGTTCATCGATCCCGAGCGCGGCGATTCACTCGCCGTCACACCGGCCGATGTACGCGATCTCTACCGCGAGACGGTGATCGAGGCGATCGATGAATGGCGCGCCCGCTTCGCCGGTGCCGGCGCCTTCTACGAACCGATCGGCACCGATCAGCCCTTCGGCGTGCCGCTGCGCCGAGCCTTCGCCGCACGCCAGCGACTGAACTGATCGTGAGTTTCCTCGCGCCTTGGGCGCTCCTGCTCGCCGCGGCGATCGGAGTGCCACTCGTCCTGCATCTGCTGCGCCGCCGCACCGGCGCGCGCATCGACTTCCCCGCGGTGCGCTATCTGCTGCGCATGGAGCGCGAGCACGCGCGCGAGGTGAAGCTCAAGAACCTGCTGCTCATGATGCTGCGCGTGGGCATCGTGCTGGCCATCGCGCTGGCCGCGGCGCGGCCGATCGGTCCGCTGCCGGGGTTCGGGCATCCGCCCACGGCGGTCGCGGTGCTCGTCGACAACTCGCTCTCTTCCGCCGCCGCGAGCGCCGAGGGACCGGTGCTGACGCGGTTGGTGGCCGCCGCGCGCAACGCGATCGAGGGCGCCGCATCGGCTGACAGACTCTGGCTGGTCACCATGGATGGCGCCGTGACCGGCGGTGACGCCGGTACACTGCTCGCCGCGCTCAGCAGCCTGCGCGCGCTCGACGGCGCCGGCGATGCGACACTCGCGCTGCGTCGCGCGAGCGCGCTGGTGCGTGCCAGCGGCGTGCCCGTGCAGCGCGTCGTGGTGCTCACCGATGCACAAGCGAGCTCGTGGGGCGACATCTCCGCCGACGCGCTCGGCGGCGTGCCGGCGACGGTGGTGGTCCCGGGCGGCGAGCCGGGGCCCAATCGTGCGCTCACCGAGATCGCGACCGAACCGCTGCACTGGGATCCGCGCGGCGCCGTGCGCGCGACCATGCGAGGCACGGACTCCACGACGTGGCGCGTGGTGGTCGACGGCCGTACGCTCGCGCGAGGCAGTGCGCAGCCCGGTGCGGCGATCGTGGCGAACCTGCAGCCGATCACCCGCGGTTGGGTGGGCGGCACAGTGGAGCTCGGTCCGGACGAACTGCGCGCCGACGACGTGCGGTACTTCGCGGTGCACATCGGTGAACCGCCTGCGGTCACGGTCGATGCTGCGTCGAGCGTGTTCCTTCGCGGCGCGGTGGATGCGCTCGTGCAGGGCGGCCGCGCGAGTCGCGGCGGCGACGTGTTGCTCGCCAGTGCCGAGAAGGCACGGAAGCCGGCGCTGTTGTTCGCACCGAACGATCCACTCAAGGTCGCCGATGCCAACCGGGCGCTCGAGCGCGCGGGCATCCCGTGGCGTTTGGGCGTGCGGCGCGACGGCCCGGCTCCGTTGCGCGGGGCCGGTGTGGATGGCGCGGTCGCGCGGAGCTGGTACGTCTTGACGGCGGCCGGGAGCCCGAGCGGTGTCGATACCCTTGCACTTGTCGGCGCTGCACCGTGGGCGGTCGCGGGTGAGGGCTACGTGCTCATCGCCTCAGCCGCCGAACAGTCGGCGACCGACCTGCCGGTGCGCGCGGCCTTCGTGCCCTGGCTCGACGCCCTGCTCTCGCAGCGTCTCGCGCGGAGCAGCAGCGGCGTGACCAGCGTCGCGCCCGGTGCGACGCTGCGCGTGCCGTCCCGCGTCGACCAACTCGAGGCTCCCGACGGCACCATGCGTCCGGTGGAGAGCGGCGTGCAGTTGGAGATGCCCTGGACCGCCGGCGTGCACTTCTGGCGTCGCGCCGGGGAGCGGGTCGGCGCGGTGGTGATCAACGGTGAGGCCGCCGAGTCCGAACTCGCACGTCTCGCGCCGGCCGAACTCGCCGATTCGCTCGGTGCGGGGTCGGTCGCATCCACGGCGGAGGGTGTCGCACGCGCGACGTTCAATGCCGGCGGCGATCGCACGCTCGAACGCACCTTCCTCGTCCTCGCGCTCCTCCTGCTCCTCGCCGAAGCCTTCGTGGCGCGCCGCGGACTCCTCAAGACCGCCGCAGCCTGATGTCGTTGCCCGTGTTGATCGAGCGCCTCTCGGCGCTCCCGGCGTTCCATTCCCTCACGCGAGCCCTCCCGCGCGACCGAGGACAGGTCACGGTCACCGGTCTCGCCGGTTCGGCCGACACCGTGTTGCTCTCGGCGCTGGTCACGCAGGAGCCCAACCGGCTCTTCGTGGTGGTGGCCGATCAACTGCCTGAAGCTGAACGCTGGCTCGCCGACGTGCGCTCCGTGCTCGGTGAGGACGGCGTCGCGTTGTATCCGCCGCGCGAAGGTTTCGGCGAGGTGGAGCCGCACGCGGAGATCGCCGGCGAACGCATCGAGACGCTCGAGGCGCTCGCCCGCGGTGCGCTGCGCGTGTTGCTCACCACCGCGCGCGCCGTGCAGGAACGCACACGGTTGCCCCGCGCCCTCGCCGATGCACGGCTCGAGATCAAGCGTGGCGAGACCTGGCGGCTCGAGGAGCTCACGGCGCACCTCGATCGCGTGGGCTTCGAGCGGGTGATGCTCGTGGAGGATGTCGCGCAGTACTCCGTGCGTGGCGGGATCGTGGACGTGTACGGCTTCGGCATGAGCGATCCGATGCGCCTCGAGTTCTGGGGCGACGAGGTGAGCGAGCTGCGGCGCTTCGACGTCTCGACGCAGCGCACCACGAGTGCGGCGGAGTCGGTACTGATCCTCCCTGTGGAAGTGCAGGGAGAAGATGCCGAGCTCAAGTACGAGCGCGCCACACTCAGCGAGCTCTGGCCGCCGAGCAGTCTGGTCATCATCCCCACTGGCGTGTCGCTCAAGCCCGAGCTCACACGCACGTGGAGCGAAGCCGAGCATCACATCCAGCTCGCACGTCGGCGCGGCGAGGATGCCCCGTCGCGCGAGGAATTGTTGCAGCCGCCCGAGAGCACACTGCGGGCGATCGACGGATTTCCGCAACTGCTGTTCCTTGCCGAATACCAGGTGGGTGACGCGCCGAAGGGTGACGCGACGAACGCGGACGGAGAGTCGGTCGCACGTCGCGCGCCGTCGGGCGCGACGCTCATCACCTTCCCGCTCCGCACGCCTGAACCTGTCGAACGCGACATCGCACGATTGAGTGCACTGGTCCGCGACGGCACGCCGACCATCATCCTCTGTGACAATACCGGCCAGGCCGAACGTCTCGAAGAACTGCTCGACCAGCGCAAGGAAGGGCGTTCACCGGCGGCGCTGGTGATCGGTGTGCTGGCGGGCGGATTCCTCATCCCGCCGCGCGGCACGCCCAACGGCCTGCGCGTCCTCACCGACCACGAGATCTTCCGCCGTGAGCGCCGCATCCGTCGTTCGCGCAAGTACGCGGCCGGTACCGCGCTCGAACAAGTCACTGCGCTCAAGCCCGGCGACTACGTGGTGCATCTCGAACACGGCGTCGGCATCTATCGCGGCATGACCACCGTGTTCCACGGCGAAGCGACCATCGAGGTCGCGGTGATCGAGTACGAAGGCGGCGACCGGCTCAACGTGCCGCTCTACCGCCTCGACCAGATCGAACGCTACCGCGCCGCCGGCGATGTCACCGACGATCTCCCGCCGCCCCGGCTCCACAAACTCGGCGGCAAGAAGTGGTCGGCGCAGAAGGAACGCACACGCTCGGCGATCCAGGAGATGACCGTCGAGTTGCTCGACCTGTACGCGCGCCGCAAGATCGCCAATCGCGAGTCGCACTTCCCCGACAGCGCGTGGCAGAAGCAGTTGGAGAGCTCGTTCCTGTTCGAGGACACGCCCGACCAGCGCAAAGCCACCGACGACGTGAAGCGCGACATGGAGGGGGCGAAGCCCATGGACCGCCTCCTCGTCGGCGACGTGGGCTACGGCAAGACCGAGATCGCGGTGCGCGCGGCGTTCAAGGCGGTGCAGAGTGGGCGACAGGTGGCGGTGCTGGTGCCGACCACCGTGCTCGCCGAACAGCACGCGCGCACGTTCGGCGAACGGTTCGCCGACTTCCCGGTGCGTATCGCTGTGATGAGCCGCTTCCAGACCGCCAAGGAACAGAACGCCGCGCTCGTCGAGCTCGCCGAGGGCAAGGTCGACGTGGTGATCGGCACGCATCGGCTGCTCAGTCCCGACGTGAAGTTCAACCGGCTCGGCCTGATCGTCGTGGATGAGGAGCATCGCTTCGGCGTGAAGCACAAGGAGCGGCTCAAGCAGCTCAAGCTCGAAACCGACGTGCTCACGCTCACCGCGACGCCCATCCCGCGCACGCTGCACCAGTCATTGGCGGGCCTGCGCGACATGACGCTGATGCAGACGCCGCCGCGCGACCGCTCCCCGGTGCTCACGTTCCTGGAGCCCTGGGACGACGGCCTCATCGAGGAGGGCATCGCCCGCGAGCTCGACCGCGGCGGGCAGGTGTTCTTCGTCCACAATCGCATCGAGACCATCCTCGCCGTCGCCGACCACATCAAGCGCGTGGCGCCTCGCGCCCGTGTGGGCGTGGGCCACGGCCAGATGAAGGAGCGCGAGCTCGAGCAGGTGATGAAACAGTTCGTCTCAGGCGAGCTCGACGTACTCGTGAGCACGCTGATCGTGGAGAGCGGGATCGACGTGCCCAACGCCAACACGATGTTCGTGAATCGTGCCGACCGGCTCGGCCTGGCGCAGTTGTATCAGTTGCGCGGCCGGGTGGGCCGTTCGCACCGGCGCGCATACTGCTATCTCATCGTCCCCGAGAACACCGACGAGGACGCCGAGCGCCGGCTGCGAGTGCTCGAGCATCACACCGAGCTCGGTGCAGGCTATCGCGTGGCGTTGAAGGACATGGAACTGCGCGGGGCGGGGAATCTCCTCGGTCCCGAGCAGTCCGGATTCGTGCACGCCGTCGGGTTCGACCTGTACCTGCGCCTGCTCGACGAGACCGTGACGCGGATGATGCGCGGCGACGACGCGCCGCCCCCGCCGCCCACCGACGTCAGCCTCGACCTGCCCTGCTACCTGCCCGACGACTACATCGCCGCGCCGGAAGTGAAGCTCGACCTGTACCGGCGCCTCGGCGCCGCCCGCGAAGGCAACCAGGTGGACGCGATCCGTGACGAAGTCCGAGACCGGTTCGGCCCCCTGCCGCCGCCGGCCGAGGCGTACCTGGCCGTCGCCCGACTCCGACTGGCCGGGGCACCGCTCGGCGTCGAGGGGATCTTGGTGCATGGCAACGAGGCCCGTGTTAACTTCCGCTCAGACGCGATTCCCCGGCTCAAGCCCCTCGCGGCCGCCTTCCGGGATGTCCAGTTCCAAGTGGACGTGCGTCGGGTCCAGCCCCTGTCGCTCAAGCTCACCCGGTTGGGGGGCGCGACGTTGATGGACGGCCTCGTCCGGGCCCTGCGGACCATATCGCCCGATGCACGGTAGTAAGACTCCTCCCTCAATGCTCATCCGGAAAATGACTCGCACCCGACTTCTGACCGCTTCGCTCGTCGCCCTGCTCGGCGTCACCGCCTGTGAGGGCTTCAAGGAGGCGATGACCGCCCACGTCGACGTGGTCGCTCGCGCTGGTTCGCAGGAACTCACCGTGAAGCGTCTGTCCGAACTGCTCGGACCCACCGACGTGCCGCTCCGCGCCGACGCCATCCGCACCGTCGCGCAGCTCTGGGTGAACTATCAGTTGCTCGCGCAGGCAGGTGCCCAGGGTGACACGCTCGCCACGCCGGCCGATGCCGACGCCGGCATGTGGTCCGCGATCGCGCAGTTGCGCACGCGCAAGTTCTACGAGGGCGTCGCGGCCACCTGGCCGGCGGCCGACGCATCGACCTTCGAGAAGGCGTACAACGAGGGCAAGCTGCTCGCTGCCGCGCACATCCTGCTCTCCAAGCAGCCCGAGGGCTTGGTCGCGGGCGTGAACGATTCCATCAAGAAGGAAGCCGAGAAGATCGCAGGGTCCGTGACCGCGCAGACCTTCGCCGCCGTCGCGAAGGCCCGCTCGCAGGACCCGGGCTCGAAGGACAAGGGCGGTGACTACGGTGTATTCGCTCCGGGTCAGATGGTGCCGGAGTTCGACGCCGGGATCCTCTCCGTGCCGCCGGGTGGCATCACGAAGGTCGTCGAGACGCAGTTCGGCTACCACATCATCCGTCGCCACACCTACGACGAGATCAAGGACCAGTTCGCGCAGCAGTACCCCGAGATCGCAAACGTCGTCGCCG
This sequence comes from Gemmatimonadaceae bacterium, assembly GCA_046153705.1. GTDB lineage: Bacteria > Gemmatimonadota > Gemmatimonadetes > Gemmatimonadales > Gemmatimonadaceae > Pseudogemmatithrix. The sequence continues at coordinate 11,849 of JBJXGK010000171.1, read as the reverse complement.
AGAGCACGTACTTCGCCAAGCTCGAGAAGGACGCGAACGTCGAAGTGAAGCCGGGTGCCGCGCGCCTGGTGAAGGCCATCGCCGAGGACGTCGATGCCTACCGCACCGACAAGACCGTGATCGCCACCGCGCGCTCGGGCAACCTCGATGCCGGCCGCATGTCGAAGTGGATGGCCGCCTTCCCACCGCAGTCGCGCATGCGCGCGAACGTGGTGCAGGCACCGGATTCGCTCATCCCGATGTTCGTGCAGAACGTCATGCGCAACGAACTCCTGCTCCGCGCCGCCGACGAGGCGAAGGTCGGGCTGGACTCCGCGCAGATGACTGAACTCCGCACCGCCTTCTTCGGCGGCGTGATGAACACGATGACGCGCCTCAACATCGCGCCGGCTCAGCTCGCCGAGGGCGGCGCCGACCTCGGCGCGCGCCAGGGACTCGCCGCCTCGCGGATCGAGGAGTACATGGGCGGCATGGTGACCAACCAGCGCGAATACGTCGACGTCGCCGAGCAGATCGTACTCGTGCTGCGCGACAAGTACGAGAGCCGCATCGTGCCGGCCGGTGTGGACCGCGTGCTGGCCGAAGCGACGAAGGTGCGCGCCGCGGCCGATTCGGCGCGCGCCGCCAGCCAGCCGCCGACTGCCGTTCCGATGATGCCGCCGCCGAGCACCGGCGCGCCGACCACCGGCGCGCCGACCACGCCCCAAAAGCCCTGAGTAGACCGCGTTGACCCCGAAGACCTTCGTATCTCGCGTTCTGTTCGTGCGCCGCTCCGCCCTGTTGGTCGGCGCACTCCTCCTCGCGCCGCTGGCCTCGGCCACGGCGCAGGGCGGACTGCCGGCCGGTCCCCTCAAGGACATCGAGGTCGACAAGATCGTCGCGATCGTCGGCAAACACCCCGTGTTGTTCAGCGAGGTGCTCGAGGCGGTCGCGTTCGCCCGCTCGCGGGGACTGCAGCTCCCGGCCGATTCGGCGGGGCAGATCGCGGTCGCCCGTGAGATGCTCGGCAGCATCGTGGACAAGGAAGTCCTCCTTGCCGTCGCGAAGGACTACAAGATCGAAGTCGCGGAGTCCGATGTGTCGGAGAACGTCGAGCGCGAGCTCGAGCGGATCCGGTCGCAGTTCCCGAGCGAGGAGCAGTTCCGCGCCGCGCTCAAGCGCGAGGGATTCGGCACACCCGAGGAGTACCGCAAGAAGGCCGTCGAAGGCGCGATCCGCGACGAGGAACAGCGTCGCGTGATCGACTCGCTCAAGGCCAAGGGTCGGCTCGCGCAGGTGAACGTCACCGAGTCCGAGGTGAGCGCGGCGTTCGAGAAGCTCAAGGCCCAGTTGCCCCCGCGTCCCGCGACCGTCGCGTTCCGCCAGATCGTCGTGAAGCTCACCCCGCGACTCGACAACGTGCTCACGGCGCGACTGGCGATCGACTCCATCCGGTTCGCGCTCGAGAAGGGTGCCGACTTCGACTCGGTCGCGAAGGCGCGATCGATGGACGAAGGCTCCGCGCAGATCGGCGGTGACTTGGGCTGGAACCGACGAGGCAAGATGGTGGCCGAGTTCGACCGCATGATGTTCGCGTTGCTTCCGGGCCGGGTCTCGCCGGTGGTGGAGACCGAGTACGGTTTCCATGTGATGCGCGTCGACCGCGTGCGCGCCGCCGAAGTGCGCGCACGCCACGTGCTCATCATGCCCACCGTCGATTCCACCGACCTCGGCAACGCCAGGCTCCGCGCCGATTCCGCGCTCGCGCTCTGGAAGGCCGGCATGGTGAGTCTCGACACTCTCAACGCGAGGTACCACGACCGCGATGAGGAGCGCACGATTCCCGAGGGATTCCCGCGCGATTCACTGCCCGCCGAGTATCGCGTGGCGCTGAAGGATGTGAAGCCGGGCCAGTGGACCGACGTGTTCGCGTTGCCCGATCGTCGCACGGGACTCAACAAGTGGGCGATGGCGCAGGTGATCAGCGAGAAGCCGGCGGGTGAGTACACGCTCGAGGAGCATCAGGAGAACGTCCGCCGGCAGTTGCGCGAGGAGAAGTCCATCCGCCGCACGCTCGACATCCTCCGTCGCGAGCTGTACGTCTCGCTGCGACTCTAGCAGAGCATCGCCGTTGTCGCGGCCAACGCTCGCGATCACCCTCGGTGATCCCCGAGGCATCGGCCCCGAGATCGTGCGCAAAGCGCTCGCGACCCCTGCGGTCGCGGGCGCTGCCGATTTCCGGGTGATCGGCCCCACCGGCACGGGCGTGGATGTGACCGACGCCGTCGGTGCGTGGGACGTCGGGGCAGGGGAGCGCAGCGGTTCGTCCGCCGATGCCTCGCGTGCTGCCCGCGCCGGCCGACTCGCGGGTCTGGCGATCGAACGCGCCGTGCAACTCGCGCAGCGCGGTGAGGTGCTGGGCATCGTCACCGCACCGATCGACAAGTCCGCACTGCACGCGGGCGGCTACGACTACCCTGGCCACACCGAGATGCTCGAGGCACTCACCGGCGCGCCCACGGTGATGATGCTCGCCTCGGACACACTGCGCGTGGTCCTCGCGACCACGCATATCGCGCTGCGCGATGTCCCCCGCGCCCTCACCCCCGACCGCCTCACCCGCACCATCCGCGTCACCCGCGAGGGACTGCAGCAGAGCCTCGGCATCGCCGAGCCGCGGATCGCATTGGCCGCATTCAATCCCCACGCCGGCGACCAGGGTCGATTCGGCGATGAGGATGACACCTTGTTACGCCCCATCGCCGAGCGCGAAGGCGTCTCCGGTCCGTTCAGCGCTGACACCGTGTTCGTGCGTGCGATGCGCGGCGAGTTCGATTGTGTGATCGCGCCGTACCACGATGTCGGGATGACCGCGATCAAGGTCGCGTCGTTCGGGAAGGGAGTGAATATCACCCTGGGGCTACCGTTCCCGAGGACGTCCCCGGATCACGGCACGGCGATCGATATCGCTGGGCAGGGGATGGCGGACGCGACGTCGTTCATCGAGGCGGTGCGCGTGTGTCTGGGGATCGTGGTCAGGCGGGGCCGCTCACCGCAGTTCACCGCTCTATGAGCAGCGACGCGATCCGCCTCCCGTCCATCTCCCGCACGGTGAACGTGGCACCCCCACCCACCACCCGATCCCCCACAACCGGCAGCCGCCCCAGCAGCCCGAACACGAACCCTCCGACCGTCGTGTAGTCCTCCTCCGGGATCGACAAGTCGTACTCCGTATTCACTTCGGAGATGTTCGCATCCCCTGGCACCACCTGTGCCCCGTTCGCTGCCGGCTCCGGCGTCACCGCTGGTGTCTCGTCGTATTCGTCGAGGATCTCGCCAACGATCTCCTCGAGCAGGTCCTCCATGGTGACCATGCCCGCCGTGCCCCCGTACTCGTCGAGCACGATCGCGAGGTGTTCCTTGCGCCGTTTGAAGTCGGCCAGCACTTCTTCCACCTCGCGTGAGCCGGGCACGTGATGCACCGGGCGCATGAGGCGTTCGAGTGAGAAGTCCGGCTGCGGACGGTGCAGGGCCTTGAGCAGGTCCTTCGTGTGCACCATGCCCACGATCTCATCCATCGTCTCGCGAAACACCGGGTAGCGTGAGAACCCGGCCTCCTCGACCGTCTCGATCGCTTCGTCGAGCGTCGATTCGATCGGCATCGCGACCATCGCCGTGCGCGGCGTCATCACCTCGCGGGCGTTCTTCTCCGAGAACTCGAACACACCGCCGAGGATCTCGGCGTCCGTCGTGGGGAGCAGGCCGCCTTCGGAGGCGCGCTCCACGAGCAGCCGGAGTTCGTCCGGTGAATGCGGCGTCTCCTCTTCGTTCACTTCCTTCTGCCCGAGCATGCGCAACAGCAGGTTGCTCGAGCCATTGAGCACCCAGATGAACGGCCACACGAGCCATGTGAAGGCGAGGATGGGCGGCGACAGCCACTTGGCGAACTGCTCCGGGTAGTTGAGCGACAGCGCCCGCGGGGCGAGCTCACCGAAGACCACGTGGAGGTAGGTCACCACCGTGATGGCGATAGCGGCGGCGATGGCGATCCGCACGGGGACTTCCACCGGCAACGGCAGCGCCACGAACACCGTCTCGAGGTAGTGCCCCAGCGTCCCCTCGGCCACCCAGCCCAGTCCGAGTGACGCCAAGGTGATCCCCAACTGGCCCGCCGAGAGTACCCGTGTGAGATTGCTACGGGAGGTCGCCGTGACGGCGAAGCGGGCGAACTGGTCTCCAGCACGGACCATCGCCTCGAGTCGCGAGCGACGGGCCCGCACCAAGGCGAACTCCACCGCGACGAAGAACGCGTTGAGGAACAACAGGGCGACGATGGCGAGCAGGCGCGAGATCACCCCCGAAACCTATGAGGACTGCGTAATGGGCCGCCAGTCGGCGGACGTCACGCCGGGCCTTGCGCACATGCATGCGCACGACCACGGGGACCACGGCGACCACGATCACCACACGTCGACGCGCCGCCTCAGCATCGCCCTCGCCATCACCGCACTGTTCCTCGTGGCCGAGGTCGTGGGCGGCTGGCTCAGCAACTCGCTCGCGTTGTTGGCCGACGCCGGCCACATGCTCACCGACGTCGGCGCCCTCGCGCTCTCGCTCTTCGTCGCGTGGTTCGCGCGCCAACCCGCCACACCGCAGAAGTCCTTCGGCTACCTGCGCTGGGAGATCCTCGCCGCGCTGATCAACGGCGCTGTGCTGCTCATGGCGTCGGGCTTCATCCTCTGGGAGTCCTTCGCGCGGTTGGCCGCGCCCGAGGCCGTGCAAGGTGGGCTCATGCTGCTCGTCTCCGTCATCGGGCTGGGCGTCAACGCGCTCTCCGCCTGGCTGCTGCACGGCCAGGCTCACAAGTCCCTGAACATGCGCGGTGCCTACCTGCATGTGCTCTCGGACCTCTTGGGTTCCGTGGCGGCCATCGTCGCTGCCCTGTTGGTCAGCTGGCAGGGCTGGCTCATCGCCGACCCTGTCGCGTCGATACTGATGACAGGGCTGATCATCCGCGGCGCCTGGCGCTTGGTGCGCGAGGCGGTGGACGTGCTGCTCGAGGCCACCCCGGCGCATATCGACGTCGCGACACTCCGCGCGGCGATGAGCGCGGTGCCCGGCGTGACCGAAGTGCACGACCTGCATGTCTGGACCCTGACCTCCGGTGTCATCGCGATGAGCGCACACGCGGTCGCACCGCCGAGCGCGGACCACGCGCGTGTGCTGCGCGAGCTGCATCGGGCCGTGGGCGGGTTCCGTATCCATCATGCGACCATCCAGCTCGAGGGCGAACCGCTCGAAGAGTGTTGTCCGCCGCTCGTGGCGGGAGCCGCCGTCCGCTAGTGCCGTTGTTGTCACTCCACGTGTCCCACCACGTGTCCCACCACGTGTCCCACCACGTGTCCCACCACGTGTCCCACCACGTGTCCCACCACGTCCCCCTTCCGAAGGCCCTTCGCTGATGGCGCAACTCGACCGCCTCCTCTCGGTGATGATCTCCAATCGCGCCGACTCGCTCGTCATCAAGGAGGGCGAGGCCGCCGTGCTCCTGGTGGAGGGGAACTCTCGTCCGGTCACCAAGCCGCTCACCGGGGCGCAGGTCGTGAATCTGCTCAAGGAGATCGCGACCCCCGCCGCCGCACACGCGCTCGATGCCAAGCAGCCCACCAAGTTCCGCTACACCAGCGAGGACTCGGTCTTCGCCGTGCGGGCGATGCTGCAGGGCGATCTCCTGAGCGTCACCATCGTCGTCGACGACGAAGGCGAGTTCCAGCGCTCCACCGGCATGTTCGCACGCGTGATGACCGAAGGGCCCAGTGCCGCAGCGCCGCCGGTCCCCGACGTGAAGAAGTCCGCCGGCGATCCCTCGCAGGCCCGCGAGTCGATGGAGAAACTCCTCCGCATGCTCGTCGAAGCCGGTGGCTCCGACCTGCACATGCGGGTCGGCGAGCCGCCCATCCTCCGCAAGAGCGGCGAGATGGAGCGCGTCGAAGGCCAGTCGAAACTCGACCCGGCCACCACCGAAGCGCTGCTGCATGCGATCATGCCGGAGCGGAATCGCAAGGAGTTCGCCGAGACCAACGACACCGACTTCGCCTACGAGATCGCGGGCGTCGCCCGCTTCCGCGCCAACGTGCTCCGCGATCGCAAAGGTGTCGCCGCCGTCTTCCGCGTCATCCCGAGTGCCATCGTCACCGCCGACCAACTGGGCGTGTCGCAGGAGGTGCAGAATCTCTGCTATCTCACCAAGGGTCTCGTGCTGGTTACCGGGCCGACGGGGTCAGGCAAGTCGACCACGCTCTGCGCGCTGGTGGACCTCGTGAACCGCTCGCGTTCGGACCACGTGATCACGATCGAGGACCCGATCGAGTTCGTGCACGAGAACAAGAACTGCATCATCACGCAGCGCCAGGTGGGGGTGCACACCGGCAGCTTCAAGAGCGCGCTCCGGGCCGCGCTGCGCGAAGACCCCGACATCATCCTGGTCGGCGAACTCCGCGACCTGGAGACGGTGAGCATCGCGATCGAGACGGCCGAGACCGGACACCTGGTGTTCGGCACGTTGCACACGACGACCGCGGCGAGCACCATCGACCGGTTGATCGACCAGTTCCCGGCCGACCGTCAGGAACAGGTGCGCACGATGCTGAGCGAATCACTCAAGGGCGTGATCTCGCAGGTCCTCTGCAAGAAGATCGGCGGCGGCCGCGTCGCCGCCCGCGAGATCCTCCTGGTCACCCCCGCCATCAGCAACCTGATCCGCGAGGGCAAGACCTTCCAGATCCCGAGCATCATGCAGACGTCCAAGCGCATCGGCATGATCACCATGAACGACACGCTGCTGGATCTGGTGGAGCGCAAACTGGTGGAACCGAAGGAGGCCTACATGAAGAGCGTCGACAAGGCCTCGTTCATCAGCCAGCTGAAGGGGAAGGGGCATGACACGAGTTTCGTGGACGCGGATCCGACGAATGCGCCGAGCGCACCGTCCCCGCATGGCGCGGCGCCGAAGCCGGGAGCGGCCGCAAAGACTGTCCCGAAGAGATGAGGGATGAGGTGGCGGCCCGCTCCGCCGTCCCCCCCGCATCGCCGTTCATCCCGAACCCTGCTCCGCCGTCCCCGCCTCAGGACCGAGCGATGGGAACCACTCCTGCTCGCAGTCCGGGCAGATCCCATGCGAGAACTCCGCCGTCGAGTGCTCCCGCACATACGACTCCAGCAGCGTCCAGTCCCCGACCGCCGTCCGCACCTCCCGACAATACGCACAGATCGGGATGATCCCCCGCAGCGTGCGCAGCTCCGCCATCGCCCGCTCCGTCGCCTCATGCGCCCGTCGCCGCGACTCCCAGAGTGAGTTCTCACTCGAGAGTCGTGCCTCCCGGTTCCAGACCAGCAGGATCCCCACCACGTTGACCACCGCGATCACGATGATGTCGCCGTCGATCGTGCCCGAGGTCTCGCTGTCGACCCAGAAGAGCCGCAGCCCCGCGAGCCCCACGCTGATGAGCAGCGGCGGGATGAGTTGCAGCGTCGGTCGTGTGTGGAGCCCTGCGTAGTACGCAAAGAGCCACATGAGCGGGGTGCGCAGGGGCAGCGCGGAGTTCTGCGGCCGCAGTGCGTTGAGCGAGAAGATGCAGAGGGCCGTCCCGATGCCCACGATCAGGAGCAGGCGATCGTAGTTGGGTCGCGTGATGCCGGGGCGCAGGCCGACGATGCCCGCGGCGAGGAACCCCATGAAGATCGTGCGGACCGCGAAGCGGAGTGTGACGAGATCCGCCAGCGCGACCGTAAGGTCCGTGCGCAGGAACCAGAGCGTCGGCACCAGCATCGCCGCCAGCGTCAGCCGTGCCACCCGGCGATCGGCCTCCAGCTGCACTGCGGCGAGGTCGGTCGCGGCCAGCAGGCGCTCGTCCGGCGTCTGCGGGGTCTGCGAGCGGTCGTCAGTCTGCGTTGGAAGGGCTGCCATGGAGCGTGGTTGGAGGGCGAGGCAGTCCCAAATGTCACACGAAATCGCGGATCGTGCCCGAGGTCCGGTCCGCCGGCCCGAACCCCCGGAATCCCACGACCCCCCACCTGATTTCGGCGTCCGCCACGACTATATTTGAAGGCTATGGAAATCCGCAACATCGCCATCATCGCGCACGTCGACCACGGCAAGACGACCCTCGTGGATCAGATGCTCCGGCAAGCCGGCGCCTTCCGCGAGAATCAGGTCGTCTCCGAGCGCGTGATGGACTCCAACCCGCTCGAAAAAGAGCGTGGCATCACCATCCTCGCCAAGAACACCTCGATCCACTGGGGTGACACCAAGCTCAACATCGTCGACACCCCGGGGCACGCCGATTTCGGCGGCGAAGTGGAGCGCATCCTGCGCATGGTCGATGGCGTGCTGCTCGTCGTCGACGCGTTCGACGGCCCCATGCCGCAGACGCGGTTCGTGCTCCGCAAGGCGCTCGCGCTCGGCCGCACGGTGATCATCTGCATCAACAAGATCGACCGCCCCGGCGCCGACCCCATGCGCGTGCACGAGGAGGTGCTCGACCTCTTGATCGAACTCGAGGCCAACGAGGACCAGCTCGACGCGCCCGTCGTGTATGCCTCCGGCCGCGATGGTACGTCCACCATGAGCATGGACGTTCCGGCGACCAATCTCACGCCGCTGTTCGACACCATCGTCAAGCACGTGCCCAAGCCACCGAGCGATGCGAAGGCGTCGTTCCAGATGCTCGTGTCGACCATCGACTACTCGAACTACCTCGGCCGCATGGCGATCGGGCGTATCGAGCGTGGCACCGTGAAGGTCGGCGACACCGTGCATCTCCTCCCGGTCGATCAGACCTTGAAGGGCGCCCCGGGCCGCGTGACCAAGTTGTACGGCTTCGAAGGTCTGGAGCGCGTCGAGGTTCCGATGGCGACGGCGGGCGAGATCGTCGCGCTGGCGGGGTTGGAAGGCGTCGAAATCGGTCTCACGATCACCGATCCCGAGCATCCGGAGCGGCTCGAGGGCATCGCGGTCGAGGAGCCCACGATCTCGGTGGACTTCCTCGTCAACAACTCCCCGTTCGCGGGGCAGGACGGCAAGTTCGTCACCAGCCGCCAGCTCAAGGAGCGTCTCGAGAAGGAACTCGAGCGCAACGTCGCGCTGCGCGTCGAGGACACTGACAGCACCGACACCTGGACCGTCTCCGGCCGCGGTGAACTGCATCTCTCCATCCTCATGGAGACCATGCGTCGCGAGGGCTACGAGTTCCAGGTGAGCCGTCCGCGCGTGATCATGCACGTGGGGCCCAACGGCGAGAAGCTCGAGCCCTACGAGGAACTCGCCATCGACGTGCCCGAGGAGTTCATGGGTACCGTCATCGAGAAGCTCGGCCCCCGCAAGGCGAGCATGATCGAGATGAAGAACCCGGGCCAGGGCCTGGTGCGCATCGTCTACAAGATCCCGGCGCGCGGCCTGTTCGGGTATCGCAGCGAGTTCCTCACCGACACCCGCGGCACCGGCCTCATGCACCACCGGTTCCTCGAGTACGGGCCGTGGGCCGGCAATCTGCAGGGCCGTCTCCGTGGCGTGCTCTGCTCCATGGAAGCCGGCACCATCATCGCGTTCGCGTTGGGCAACCTGCAAGAGCGCAGCACACTCTTCGTGGCGCCCGGTGACGAGGTGTACGAAGGCATGATCGTGGGTGAGAACTCCCGTCCGGGCGACATGGATGTCAACCCGACGAAGGAGAAGAAGCTCACCAACATGCGGTCCAAGAGTGCCGACGATGCGATCTCGCTCGAGCCGCCGCGTCTGCTCACGCTGGAGACCGCGCTCGAGTACATCGAGGACGACGAGCTGATCGAGGTGACGCCGAAGAACATCCGGCTCCGGAAGCGGATGCTGGCGGTGAGCGATCGCAAGCGCATCAACCGGGATGCGAAGAAGGACAGGGCGGGGGGGTAAGGCTTCACCGCAGCGGACACAGCGGACACAGGGGGCGCAGGGACTCCGCGGATACTCTGGTGAGGCGCGCGGCGATGTTCGACAGGTGAAACGACGGACGGCCGCCAGATGATGGCGGCCGTTTGCGTTCGCCGGATGGCGACTGGTACGTGGCGGACGGCCGGGCACGACCCGACGCGCGGTCCATCTTCTGACGTTACGATTGCGCGAATCCCGCCGTCCCACTCTGGACGACGGAAAACACCTATAATATCCTTCGCGCAGAACGCGGAGCTTATCCCGACGGGCAGTCCCGCAACCGCCCGTGCTAGCCACCAACCTGGAGAATGCGGACAATGCCGGCGATCGTGAAGTCGTCTTGGGTGCTCGGCAAGACCCCTGACGACGAGGACCTCGATGAGTTCGATCCGGATCTCGATGAGGATGACGAACTCGACGATGAGGATCTCGATGACGAGGACCTCGACGACGAGGACCTCGACGACGAGGATGAGGACGATGAGGACGATCTCGACGATGATGATCTCGACGACGACCTGATCGACCTCGATGACGAATACGATGACGGTGACGAAGAGGACCGCCCGCACCCGGGCCGGTTCGAGGAGTAGGTCCGAGCGACGAACGGGGGGCGCCGATGGCGTCCCCCGGTTCGTTTTGGCCGCTCCCTCTGTGCGTCACGCCGGTTGACCCCACCGCCCCGACTGGCTTTATTACATGGCTCTAGCTGGGCCTGTAGCTCAGGTGGTTAGAGCGCACGCCTGATAAGCGTGAGGTCGGAGGTTCAACTCCTCCCAGGCCCATTCCAGCTAAGAACGCCTCGCCGACGATCCCAGTCCGCGGGGCGTTCGGTTTTCCGGCGCGTGTGCCAAGGTGGCGGCGCTCGTGTCGGCCCGATTGCAGGTAAGTTCTCCGTGCCTCCAACCGGACCCTGCCGCATGCGCCTCGCCTCCTGCGCCTTTGCCGTCGCCCACACCATCGCGGTGGGTGCCACGCTCCTCGCCGCCGCGCCGACTCGGGCCGAGGCGACCGCCGTTCCGTCGGCCGGTCTCCCGCGCGCAGCCGTGCCGCCGCACACCGCGCTCGATTCTCTTCGCGCGGCGGATCTTCTCGACGTCACGTCGGCCAGCATCGCCGACCTCTCCGACGACGGTCGCTACCTCGCCCTTACCGTCTCGCGGCGTCGCGACCAGCTCGGCGTCGTCGCGGCCCGCGACGGCGATCCCAGTTACCTCCGCGTCGTCCCGGTCGAACTCTTCGCGGTGGACGTGCGCACGCTGGAGCGTCGCGCCGTCTTCGCCGGCAAGCGACCCGTCCGCAACGCCGTGTGGGCGCCCGACGCGTCGCGTCTCGCGTATCTCGAACTCATCGAAGACCGTCTGCGCATCGTCGTGTGGGAGCGCGCCACGGGCCGCAGCACCATCGCGCGACTCGCCGCCGGCACCTACGTCGCCGAGAACTCCGAGCTGCGGTGGAACGAGCAGGGCACCCAGCTCCACTTCGCACTCCGCAGTGACGCGTGGCGCGAGAAGGTCACGGCGCAGTTCGCCACCTTGGTACGAGGCCCGATCACCCACCTGGGCGCGCCCAACACCGAACCCTTCCTGCCATGGGAAGCGCTACGGCGAGAGGGGAACCGTCGCGCGATCGCGGCGTGGACTCCGGCCACGCAGCGCGTGGAGATCATGATCCCCGAGGGCATGATCAGCAGCTGGTCGATCTCACCCGATGGCGTCGTGCGCATCTGGAACGATGATCTCACGCGCAAGACGGACTATGAGACCATCATGGGGCGCAGCGAGCGACTCGTCGCCCGCGTCGGCACCGACACGACGACGCGCGTCCTGCTCGAGACGCTCCGCAACACCGCCGTGCAGTGGGCGGAGAACGGGCGCCGCTATTTCTACGGCCGCGACGGTGCCGT
>JBJXGK010000165.1:0-20294 GCA_046153705.1 Gemmatimonadaceae bacterium | reverse complement strand
CGCAACTCATCGCCCCGGATCGTCGTCATGCCCGCCACTGCGACTCGGATGGACAAGTTCACGGAGATGATGCTCGAAAAGACGGGGCTCATCGCCATGATCGGAAAAGCCGAGCGCGGACCGACGGGATTGGAGGCGATCCGCAAGCACCGCGCGGCATATCTGATGGCGGTCGGCGGCGCCGCATATCTGGTGTCCAAAGCGGTCCGTGCGTCCCGCGTCGTCGCATTCGAGGACCTCGGCATGGAGGCCATCTACGAGTTCGACGTCGAGGAGATGCCGGTCACGGTGGCGGTCGACGCCGCGGGACAGAACGTGCACGAGTCGGGGCCGAAGGAGTGGCAGGAACGGATTCGGAGATTGCCCGTACTACAGGGATAGGCGCGCGTCGCATCGCGGGGATCCCGCGTTCCACGCTCGCTTCGGATCATCCCACCCTCCGTCCGAGCGTTCACATGTTGAGTCACACTTCCTTGCGTCGCTTCGTCGCGGCAGCCCTCGGGCTGACCGCGACGCTCTGCATCGCCGGCACCGCGCTCTCGGCGCAGTCACCTGACCAGGACGCCGCGTATCAGGTCGTTACGCGCCTGTTCGACGCGATGCGGGCGCGGGACACGGCCGCCATGCGGAGCGCGTTCGTCGCCAACGCTGCGATGCAGTCGCTCCATCCCGAGCGCGGCGTGTCGTTCGATTCCATCGGAGGCTGGCTCACGGGCGTGTCGCGTGCGCCAGCGGGGGTGGTCATCGACGAGCGGCTCGCGAATCCCGTCATCAAGGTGGATGGGGATCTCGCCTCGATCTGGGTCGACTATTGGCTCTATCTGGGCGATCGACTCTCCCACTGCGGCGTCGATGCCTTCCTGCTGCACCGGCAGGCGGGCCAATGGCGCGTGTTCTCGGTGGTCGATACGCGCCGAACGACCGGATGCGCGCCCGCACCGCAAAGAAGCCCGAATTGACACAAAATAGCAGATTGTTCAGCCTAAGACTGTACAACATTCGACGTCCCGGGGACGAATGGAACCGCTTGCCCCGCAACGATTTATCGGACGGCAGCCATTAGTCGATTTTTAGTTGCTGTGTAAAACTAGCGTAACGTATGACCACTCTTGGCTTTAGCCACTTTCCGATTAGGTTTCTACTCATGTCAGCCGCGGCGATCCACGGACGGTTTGCCGCGCAAGACTCAGCCGGAGACCGTATGCGGAAACCCAGACCGAACTCGTATAATCCCGTGCAGGCGCTCCACCTCATCGCGAGCGATCGCAACGGCGACGCGCTCAGCTGCCCTTCCTGTTCTGGATCGATTCATCGCGAACCGGGTAATGCACCTCCACCGCCCCGGACGCACGTGACCCTCAAGTGCACGGCCTGCGGACGTGTCGCTCGCTACATCGCGGGTGCCGCGTAACCCTCACCCCTCCCGTCATAGGAGTACGAAGGCAATGGCACGAATCAGTGGCACCGTGAAGTGGTTCAATGACGCGAAGGGATTCGGATTCATCCAGCGCGAGGGTGGGCCTGATGTCTTTGTGCATTTCAGCGCGATCCAGTCGAACGGCTTCAAGTCCCTCGCCGAAGGCGACAAGGTCGAGTTCGAAATCGTCGATGGGCAGAAGGGTCCACAGGCGGCGAACGTCACAAAGGTCTGATGCCCGGTAAGAGATCGCCGAAGCCCCCGTGCGGTAGCACGGGGGCTTCGTTCGTTCTGCCTCGCGCGAGGACTCAGGCGCTGAGCGAGAGCTCCATCTGTGCCAGTCGCGCGCTCTGCGCCGCACGGGCGGCCACCGCTGGCTGACGGCTGGGCTGTCGTTCCGTCGTCGCGACGACAGCCGGACGATCGGCGACCTCGGGGAGCTCGCGGAGCAGCTCTGCGGTCTGGTGGCGAAGCCGCATGGTACGCAACGGCGCCGCGAGCGGATCCGCGTGCCCGGCGAGGAAGACTCCAGCCTCCTCGCGCACGTCCGGCGGAAGGATCCGCGCGAGCGGATGCGTCACGAGCCGGTCGATCTCCATCGCATCGCGAGTCACGAGCGCTGCGACCAGGGCATCCAGGTAGGCGAGCATTCCCCCCTCCTTTGGCCGTTATGTACACCTTGCGACTAATACTAATACCCCGCGGGGCGGAGATGGTGTCACGGACCTGTCGCGATCCCGTCGCGGGTCAGGTCAGAAGTTCGAACCGCACGGACCGCCGGTGCCCCCGGCGACGCCGCGGCGCGTACCGGAACAGCTGCGCCGGCCGACCCCGGCCCTCGGACCGCCACGAATCCGTCGGCTCCACCAAATAGGCACCCTGCAGCGCACGGCGGAAGCTCGCCTTGTGGAGGCGGCGCCCCAACAGGAGTTCGTACATCTCCTGAAGCTCACTGAGCGTGAACTCGGCCGGGAGCATCCGGAACGCGATCGGCACCAGGTCCATCCGGTCGCGCAGCGCGGTTGCGGCGGCGGACACCATTGCCTCCTGGCGTGCCGAGAGGGTCGGGAGGTCGGCCACATCGACCCACGCCATCCCCGCCGGTGCCGCGGTCCCCATGGGCACGACCGCGACGTGGCCGACCGACAGCGGCGACTGCGACGGATGCTTCCGCTGGTCGCCGAAGACCCCGAGTGCCGCGATCCACGCCGGCGCACGACCGAGTCGCTCGCGGGCGAGTCTCGCTGCGGCCACGTCGAGACCCACGGTCGGGTCGAGCGACTGCCACGGCAACGCCGCGTGTCCGCGCGCGGCAACGTCCACGAGCACCACCAACCGGCGGTGCGAGGCGCTGCAGCAGACGAGGTCGAGGGAAGCGGCGGCCGGCGAACGGCCGGCGCGCGCGACAGAGGAGGTGCGGTCGCGCATCGTCTTCCTAATAAGTATCTAATCGATACTAAAGTCAACCCGGCGTCCGCACTTCGAGACCCGCGCGCGTGCGTCGCACACACGACCTTAGTGCGAGATGGTGCCCTGCTTGGAGGTGTCGACCTCGTCGGTGGCGCCGGTGCGGAACAGGAACGCCTCCATGTTGCGCGTGAGGAACTGACGCGCCTGCGGATCCATTACGTTCAGTCCGTAGTGGTTGATCAGCATGGTCTGCTGCTTCAGCCACAGCCCCCAGCAATCCTTGCAGGTGCCTTCGAGGATCCGCGCGCCGATCGCCCCGGGGAATGGGGGTCGGTCGAATCCTTCCTTCTTCGTCCCGCACTTCTGGCACGTGATCTCGGCCATCGCGCTCCACTCCAGTCCCTTCGCGTGAACCCGGAATCTACACCCCTCGCGGCGACGACGCCGAGTCCGCCGCCACATCACGCGCCGGGCGGGGGCTTTCGAAATCCGTGGCCGGGCTCTACACCCACCGGCTTCTCGGGCCTCTTCCGCTGGGCGATCGAGCGCTCGCGCAGGCCGCGACCGTCGGCTTCGCCGCCGCCGCCGGCGCTTCACACGCCCGCGGTCATCCGGCCGCGCGCCGCGACAAGCGACCTACGCGTGACCGCGATCGGACATTCGACGTTCTTGCTGCAGATCGGCGGGCTCAACATCCTCACCGATCCCGTCTTCGGCGAGCGCGCGTCCCCGCTGCCGTTCGCGGGACCGCGGCGACGGCACCCGCCGGGTCTCGCACTGGATGCGCTGCCGCCGATCGATCTCGTGCTTCAGTCACACGATCACTACGATCACCTCGACGATGCAGCCGTGCGCGTCATCGCACGGACGCACCCGGCGGCCACTTGGTGTGCGCCGCTCGGTGTCGCGGCGCGGCTGCGCGAGCGGGGTGTACGCGAGATCGTCGAACGCGACTGGTGGGACTCCGCACGCGTGGGCGCGGCGACGGTCACCTGTGTGCCAGCGGCGCACTTCTCCGGTCGCGCCCCGTACGACCGGGATCGCACCTTGTGGAGTGGCTGGGCCGTCTCCATCGCGGATCGCCGCATCTACTTCGTCGGGGACAGCGGGTTCCACCCGGTCTTCCCCGAGATCGGCGACCGCCTCGGCCCGTGTGACATGGTGTTCATGCCCATCGGGGCGTACGAGCCGCGGTGGTTCATGAAGCCCGTGCACCTCGATCCCGACGAAGCGCTCGAGGCGTTCGACGGCCTCACGCGCCCATATGCGGCGCACGAGACCGTCATGGTCGCGATGCACTGGGGCACGTTCCCGCTCACCGACGAGCCCATGGATGAGCCACCGCGGCGCACACAGGCCGGTTGGGCCGCACGCGGCTGGGCGGCCGATCGGCTCTGGATCCTCAACCCGGGTGAGACGCGCGCGATCAGAAGCGTGCGTTGAGCCAGTCCACGGTCTGCGAGGCCAGTGCCTCCCATCCGTAGTCGATGGTGATGACATGCCCGGCGCCCCTGATCCAGACGATCGTTCGATCCGCCGCACCAATGCGCGCGAACGCATGCGTGGACTGTTCGTGCGGCAGGCGATTGTCCTCTTCGCTCTGGAACACGAGCGTGGGGGCATGCACGAAGCCGAGGCGTACCACCGTGCCTTTTGCGATGTGCTCGAGCGCCTCGAGCGAGCGTCGTGTGGAACACCCGTAGGCGATCATCCGCGCGGCCGCTTCAGGGTCCAGGATACTGCGCTTGCCACCGCCACTCATATACCGCGTGACGAGTCCCCACAGTCGCGCCGTGCTCACCGCCACCTGCATCGGGGCAGGCACGAACAGCATCGGCGCGAAGAGGATCACCCCGGCAGCATCGGTCTCCGACGCGAGCCAGCACGCGAGTGCGCCACCCATCGAGAGCCCACCCACCACCACGGTGTGATGCGTCGCGCGTAGCGCCGC
Organism: Gemmatimonadaceae bacterium; assembly: GCA_046153705.1. GTDB lineage: Bacteria > Gemmatimonadota > Gemmatimonadetes > Gemmatimonadales > Gemmatimonadaceae > Pseudogemmatithrix. The sequence continues at coordinate 15,516 of JBJXGK010000165.1, read as the reverse complement.
ATACTCATCACGCACCTGAGCGACGACCTCGTCGGCCGTCCACGCATCGAACGCCGCGAGCGAGCGTCCGTGTCCCACCAGGAGCGGTAGTCGCACGGTCCATCCGGCGGCGTGCAGCACCTGGGCGATCGCATCGAGCGAGTAGGGGGAGTCATTGTAGCCGTGGATGAGCAGGATCGCGCGGCCACCATGCGCTCCGTACGTACGCGGCTCGGCCCCACGGGCGACTCCGTCGGAGTTCGCGGGAAAGCGACGGCGCCACGACCACTCCTTTAGCCGCGCCCGTGCGGCGCGTTGCGCCCACCCGGCGACGAGCGCCGCTCCGAGCCAGAGGAGTGCACTCGCCATCGTCAGTACCGCGCCACGCTCGGGTCGACCTCCAGACTCCAGCGGTCGATCCCACCGTCGAGATTGAGCACGCGCGTGAATCCCGTCGCGCGCAGATAGTCCGCAACCATCCCGCTCCGCATCCCGTGATGGCAATACACGACGTATTCGGCCTGCCGGTCCCACGCGCGATGCGCCGACGGGATCGTTTGCATCGGCGCCAACGTCGCGTGCTCCAAGTGCGCGATCTCGTGCTCCCACGGCTCGCGCACGTCGATCACGCGGATCGCATCACCCCGTGCGAGGCGAACCGCGAGCGCTGCGGGGGCGATCTCGGTGGCCGCTGCGGTGGCGATCGCACTCGCGGACTGCCCGGCCGAAGTCGTGTCGATCGCCGGGGATTCCCCACAGAACGCTGCGTAGTCGTCCAGAAGTGCCGTTGCCGTCCGAGTGGCACACCACGCACACGCAGGATCACGATCGACGTGCACTTGGTGGAAGTGCATCGTGAGCACGTCCACATGGAGGAGACGCCCGGCCATGCTCGTCCCGATGCCAAGGATGAGCTTCAGGGCTTCGGTCGCCTGCAGCGTGCCGAGTAGTCCCGGGAGGACACCGAGGACGCCGCCCTCGGCACAGTTCGGTACCGACCCCGCAGGCGGCGGCTCCGGATGCAGGCAGCGATAGCAGGGCCCCGACGCGGTCGCGAACACCGAGAGCTGCCCTTCGAACCGATGCACACTGGCTTGCACCAATGGACGCTGCTCGAGGACACATGCGTCGTTGATCAGATAGCGCGTGGCGAAGGAGTCGGTCCCGTCGAGCACGACGTCGTAGTCGCTCACGATGCCACGGGCATTCTCGCGCGTGAGCATGGTCTGCCAGGTCTCGACCCGTACATGCGGATTGAGCGCCTCCACTCTGGCGCGGGCGGACTGCGTCTTGGCGAGGCCCACGCTCGCCGTGTCGTGGATCACCTGCCGCTGCAGGTTGTGTACGGAGACCGTGTCGGCATCGAGGAGCCCGAGCCGTCCCACGCCGGCCGCTGCGAGGTAGAGTGCCGCAGGTGAGCCGAGGCCGCCGAGGCCGATGATCAGCACCGACGCCGCGCGCAACCGCTCCTGACCGGCGACGCCCACACGCGGCAGTACGACGTGGCGTGCATAACGCTGGAGTTCGTCGGCAGAGAGCGGCATCGGAGGAATATACGCGAAGGGGCACCATGGGCCGTCGGCCACATGATGCCCCCTCAATCGTGCGCGGGAGTGATCCCGGAACCACCCCCGCTCTTCCCTGTGACGCGCGACGCGCCGCTCGGGAAACGTCCTGCGATCAGGGAATACTAGCGCTGCAGCGCCATGCGTGCTGCATCGAGTGCGACCGCCGCCGCATCGAACCGCTTCACGAGATCGGCGATTTCGCGATCGAACAGCGCAGCATCCCCATAGCGGATCGCTTCGTTGACGGACGGGAACACCATGTTGCTGTACCCGTTATCGACATCAGCGACGTATATGAGATTCCTATACCATGGCCGCGAACGCAAGCCCTCGGGCCGTGTCATCGCGCGCTCCACCTGCAGCAACGCGCGATTCGTCGCCTGCGCCGTCGCATTGGGGATCGACGACTCGAGCGCCATGTCACGCGTCGTCGCGAACGCCGCGGCCGCGCGCTCGAGCCCGTCGATCGCTGCGGCAAGCGGAGCACTCGAGCCCGGCCATCCCTTGAGTTTCAGGTTCTGGTCGATCGGCGCCAGATACCGTCGCATGGTCCGGGCGAACTCGACGTAGTCGTACGGCAGCACGTCCGCGTTCGCCAAGCGCATCATCATCGCCGTGCCGATGCGCGCCGCCGCCGCATGGTAGCGGTAACCCGGATCACCGAACCGCTCCATGAACGTGAACGAGTCGTAGTTCGAGTGATAGATGCCGTTCCCCCCACCGAATCCCCAGTCTGAATGCGGGATGCCGAGGTGGTTGTAGAAGCCGGCGAAGTCGGAACCGCCGCCCGGATCGCCCATCGCAGGTTCTTCCCCGGGGCGCACGTTGCTCCGCTTCCGCCACACGTCGTACACGCTGCCGCCGCCGCTCGGGTCAGGGACCACGCGCGTGATGTCGCGCAGCGTCGCGCGCAACGTCGGCGTGCCGCCGCCGCCGAACGATTCGCCGCTCGCGCTCACATCCTGATTGAGGTACGCCACGCCCCCGCGCATGAGCCGGAGTGAATCATCCTCCACGAACTCCGATGACCCGACGAGTCCCCACTCCTCGGCGTCCCAGGTGGCGAACAGCAACGTGCGACGAGGGCGCCAGCCGCTCTTCATCTGTGCGGCGACCGCTCGCGCCGCCTCCACCACACTCACGACGCCGGAGACGTTGTCGACCGCGCCGGGACTCCAGGCATCACGATGCCCGCCGATGATGATCACCTCGTCGGGGAAATCGGTGCCGCGGATGATGCCGAACGTGTTCCAGATCGGTTTGATCGCCGCTGTCGCGGAGTCACTCCACACCTTCACACGCGCCTTCACCGGGCCCGGCCCGACGTGGTAGCGGAACGCGAGTCCGCCCTGCCATCCGCGAGGGATCGTCGCGCCACGCACGTCCTTGAGCAACTCCACCGCGTTGCCGTACGAGAGCGGCAGTACCGGAATACGAGGCACCGGCATCGCTTGGAGCGGGATACGCCTCGCGTTCAAGGTGGACGGATAGCCCGGTGTGCTCGGATCGCCCGCGCCATTCATCACGCTCCCGCGCTGGACACCGCGATCGTTCCGGAACGGTCCCTCAGGGTACACATCGCCCTGCACGTACCCGTCGTCTGCGGGGTCGCTGTACATGAGCAGCGCCAGCGCCCCGCGCTTCTCCGCTTCGCGGGCCTTGATGCCGCGGAACGAACGCCCGTATCGTGCGATCGCGATCTTGCCCTTCACGGAGACGCCGAGCGAGTCGAGCTGCGCGTAGTCCTCGATCAGGCCGTAGTTCACATACACCACGTCGCCGGTCACGTCGCCGGTGCCGCTGTAGCCGTTGACCGTCGGGTACTCCGGATGTGCGAGGGTCGTCGGGTCCTCGGCGATGCGCCCTTCGCGCAAGTCGAGTTCCTTGGGCGTCGGCGCGATGCGCCACACGCCGTAGTCGATGGTGTGCGGCAACCACACATGGTACTCACGTACCTCGGTCTGCAGTCCGGCGTCCTTGAGTGCCTCGATCACGAGGTCGCGCGTGCGCGCCTGTGCCGGCGTCCCAGCGATGTGGGGGCGGTCGGCGAGCGCGCGCGCCAACGACTGGATGCGCGCGGTATCGGGTTTGGTGATCGCCGCGGCCTCGGCGGCGCGTTGAGCCGCCGCCCGCTGCGCGGTATAGCCGGTCATCTGCTGCGCGGGGATCGACGCCGTCGCGGCTGCCGAGAGGCACAGAGCGAACGCCGAAGAGCCCAGGCGCGAAACCATCGAAGTGGACATCCGAGTCGGTGTGAGGGGGCTACTTCGGTTCGTACCCATGCGCGATGCGTCCGGGCAGACCATCGAACTCCTGCGTGGACTTGTAGCGTTCGAATCGTCCATCACCTGCGGTGGGGCGCGCCTTCTGTCGCAAGGCATCCATCTCGCCGGCGTGGAACGGCTTGAAGCCTGCGGCACGCTTCAGCGTCTTCTTGAGGACCGCAGTCGAGTCACAGCCCACCAGCACCGAGGAGACCGGGAGCGACCAGACATACCGCAGCGCTTCCTCCGGCTTGATGATCTTCCCGTCGGGGATGGCACCGCCGGCCATCGCCTTGGTGCCGATCACGGCCGCACCGCGTCGGATGACCTCGGGCAGTACCTGTTTCTCGAACGATCGATAGCTCGCATCGAACGGATTGAGAGGCATCAGCACGGCATCCCACGCGAAGCCGCGGGCGAGCAGTTTGAGCGCGATATGCGGCGACTTCTCTCCGTGGAACGCGATCCACTTCACCAGGCGCTGGTCGCGCGCTTCCTGCGCCGCGTCGAGCCCGCCGTGATCGGCCATCCACTCGGGATCGTTGTCGTAGATCACCTGATAGAACGACCAGAAGTCGAAACGGTCGGTCTGCAGGTGCTTCAGCGAGGCTTCGAACTGCTGCATCGACGTCTTGTAGTCACGCAGATGGGCGGAGCACTGCCAGATCACCTGCACGCGCTCGCGGTAGCCGTCCTTGAGCGCGAGTCCGACCCATCGCTCGGTGCGTCCGTCACCGTATTCGGGTGCGACCTCAAGCAGCGTCACGCCGTGATCGATCGCCTCGCGCACCACGCGGATGGTCTCTTGTTGACCTGCGCCGGCGAGACGACGCGTACTGAGACCGAGGATACTCGTGGCGCCGTCGCGTCGGCCGAGGGCGCGATGCTCGAGAGGGACAGTGGCTTTCGGCGTCATGGGGCGAGGGGGAGTGCTCGACCGTCGAGTCGTTCAAGTGGAGTGATGCCGAGTCGGGCTGCCAGCGTCGGCGCCATGTCGACCACGCGCGCCTCGCCGGCCCGACGCCCGGCTGCGATCCCGTTGCCCCAGAACAACACCGGGACTTGGGTATCGTAGTCATGGGGCAGTCCGTGCGTCGCGTAGGACACGCCTTGGTAGTACCCGAACGGCTTCGGCGTCACCACCGCACGCACGGCACCGTCCATGCGGAACATGTGCAACCAGCGTCGGGCGATCGCATCCTGCACCGTGTCGGCGTCTGCGAGGTCACGGAGCAGATCGGCGCGGAGCACACCGGTGAGCTGCCGCAGCTCGCGCACCCACAGGGCCGCGATCGCGTCGGGATCGACGTCGGCGCGTGAGAACGCCGCACGGTCGCGCACACGGAAACCATCGTCGTTCTCGACGGCCGCCGTGTCCACGCCGGCCGCCTTGAGCGCCGCATATGCGACCCGCCACGCATTCCGCGTGTCGATACGCTGCGCGCCGTGATTGTCGTAGTAGGGTGAACGCAGTTCCGGATACGGCGCGACGCCATGGTCCGCGGTGAGCGCGACGATGATGTTGTCGGTGCCGCGTAGCGCGAAGATCGCGTCAAGGAACGCACCGAGGTACCGATCCAGCCGCAGGATCTGATCGTGGATCTCCTTGGAATCCGGACCGTACTTGTGGCCGACCGCATCCGTGCTGGAAAGTGAGACCGCAAGCAGGTCCGTACGCCCGGCGGACGCACCCAGCCCGAGCGTGCGCACCCCCTCGAGGGCGAACGCCAGCGTGAGCGAATCCATCCACGGGGTCTCACGGATCTCCCGGAACACCGAGTCGCGTCCCACGGCGAGCCGATGCGGGAACGTGAAGTCGCGTCCGCCCGACTCCAGCAGCACACTGTCCGGCTCATTGTAGCGGTCATCCGGCAGCAGTGGGGTCCACAACTTCCCGGCGTACGCGAGCGGCAGCTGTCGTGCGTTGAACGCCTGCACCCAACCCGGCAGCGTATCCCGGTAGTACGTCGAGGTCGTGAACACCCCGTTCGACGCATACCAGTACACGTCGGTGCGCGCCCGGCCGATCGGCAGGATCGCCCCACGGTCCTTGCGCGACACCGAGAGGGCGCGCGTGGCCGGGTCGACGGCGCGCATCCAGTCGAACAGCGTGGTGCCTTGGAACCGGAACGGCGAGGCGCCGACGTCGGTCGACCCGAGCAGCGGTGCCTCCGAGGTGTTCACACCCTGCGAGTTGCTGGCGATGCCGGTATGCACCGGGAATCGCCCCGACATCGTCGCCGCATGGCCGGGCGCGGTCTCGGCGATCGCGTGATCATGCCGACCACGCATCCAGACCGCACCCTCGTCGCGCAGTCGCCGGAGCCCGGCCGTGAGATTGCCCCCGTAGCGTTCGAAGTAGTCGCTGCCGAGCTGATCGATGGTGAGGAACACCACCAGCGTCGGTTTGCGCGCCGTCGATGGCGCCACAGGATTCGTGCCCGCGCGCGCCGGTGTGCTCCCCTGCGCACTCACGCGGCAGCCGAGAAGCGGCAACACAAGCAACAGCTGACAGGCGGAGCGGAAGATCGAGAGTCGCATCAGGTGGCGAAGGAGGGACGCAACGGACCTCCGCAACGATGTTCACGAACCGGGCATCCCACCAGAGGGGAATACATTTCGTGTGGCCGCTTGACGCGTCGGTCGGCGCCAGCGAAGATGCCGCGAACCCATTTCCCATAGAAATGCGCCTCTCCGTCCTGCTCCTTGTCGCGCTCGCGACCCCTGCCCTGCTGCACGCACAAGCCGCAGCGGCCTCGTCGTCCACCCGAAGCGCCCCCCGCACAGAGTCGCGGAGCGACTCGCGGAACGACTCGCGGAACGACTCGCGCGCCGACTCGGTGGTCCGTGACTGGGCCGCGATGTCGTGGCGCAACGTCGGGCCGTCCCGCGGCGGTCGCAGCGTGGCCGTCTCCGGCATCCCTGGCGAGCCGCTCACGTTCTTCGCCGGCTACACGGGCGGCGGCCTCTGGCGCACGGATGACGCCGGAATCAGTTGGCGCAATATCTCCGACGGGCAGTTCCGCACCGGTTCCATCGGCGCGATCGCGGTCGCCCCATCCGATCACAACGTCATCTACGTCGGCACCGGCGAGCACCCGATCCGTGGCCAGTCCTCCACTTACGGCGACGGCGTGTATCGCAGCACGGACGAAGGGCGCACATGGGCGCACGTCGGTCTCAGCGCCACCCGGCAGATCTCCGCGGTCCGTGTGCACCCCGCCGACCCGAACGTCGTCTACGTCGCCGCGCAGGGGGATCGCTGGAAGGGAACCGCCGAGCGTGGGATCTATCGCTCCAAGGACGGTGGCGCCTCATGGTCGCTCGTACTCAAGGGCGAGAACGCCAACAGCGGTGCGAGTGATCTCTCCATCGACCCCACGAATCCGCGCATCCTCTACGCGGCGTTCTGGGACCATCAGCGTATGCCCTGGTATGTGCGCTCCGGCGGCGCCGGCAGCGGCCTCTGGAAATCCACCGACGGCGGCGACACGTGGACGCGGTTGTCGCAAGGGTTGCCGCGGCTCATGGGCAAGATCGGCGTCGCAGTCTCCCCGGCGAACCCCGATCGCGTCTTCGCGATCATCGAGGCGGAACAGGGCGGACTCTTCCGTTCGGACGACGCGGGCCGCTCGTGGCGCCGGCTCTCCGGCGACCGCCTGATCCAGACACGCTCTTGGTACTACATGAAGGTGTTCGCGGACCCGAAGAACGCCGATGTGGTGTGGGTGCTCAATGCCCCGGTGCTCCGCTCGATCGACGGCGGCGCGACCTTCGCGACCGTGCCCGCGACCCACGGCGACAACCACGCGCTGTGGATCGACCCCACCGATCCACGTCGGCTGATCAACGGCAACGACGGCGGGGCGTCGGTCTCGCTGGACGGCGGCCGGAGTTGGAGCACACAGGACAACCAGCCGACCGCACAGTTCTATCACGTCACCGTCGACGATGACTTCCCGTACAAGCTCTACAGCGGCCAGCAGGACAACTCGTCCGTCGTCATCCGCAGCCGCGGCCTCGGCGGATCGGTCTCCGTCCGGGACTGGTGGAACGGTGCCGGCTGCGAGAGTGCGAACATCGGCGTCAGTGCCAAGGACCCGCGTTTCGTCTACGGCGGTTGTTATCAGGGGCTGATCGACGAGCTCGACCAGAAGACAGGCCTGTCGCGCGACATCATGCCGTGGCCCGAGATGAATCTCACGGAGCGCACGGACAGCACTCGCTATCGCTTCAACTGGACCGCGCCCATCGTCGTCTCGCAGCACGACGCCAACGTGATCTATCACGGCGGCAACGTGCTCTTCCGCAGCACCGACCGCGGGACGTCGTGGCGCCCCGCCTCGCCCGATCTCAGCAAGGACGACCCTTCGCGGCAAGGGTGGGGCGGCGGACCGATCACCAACGAAGGAGCCGGTGGTGAGGTCTACGGCACCATCTTCGTCATTCATGAGTCGAAACACGATGCGCGCACGATCTACGTCGGAACCGACGACGGCGTGGTCCAGCTCACGCGCGATGGCGGCTCCACCTGGACCGTCGTGACGCCGCCGATGGTCACCGACGGGCTCGTGAACGAGATCGAGGTCTCACCGCACGATCCCGCGACCGTGTGGGTCGCCTTCCGGCGGGATCGCCTGGGCGATCCCGCTCCATATGCCTTCCGCTCCACTGACTACGGCCGCACCTGGACCCGTCACGTCGACGGACTGCGCGAGGGCGAGCCGGTCCGTGTCGTGCGCGAGGATCCCGAACGTCGCGGTCTGCTCTACGCCGGCACGGAGACCGGCGCGTGGTTCTCCGTCGACAACGGCGCACGCTGGCAACCGTTCAGCGGGATGCCGGTCGTACCGGTGACGGACCTCGAAGTGCGGCACGGCGATCTGGTCGCGTCGACCGAGGGCCGCGCGTTCTGGATCCTCGACGACATCGCTCCGCTCCGGCAGTGGAGCGCCGAGGTCGCACGCGCGACGGTGCACCTGTTCGAGCCGCGCGCGGCGATCCTGCTGCCGGGTGGTGGTGGCTTCGGCGGCGGTGGTGGTGGCAATCGTGTCGGACGCAATCCACCGTCCGGTGCGACGGTGCATTTCCGACTCGCTGCAGCGGATTCATCCACGACCGTGTCACTGGAGTTCCTCGATGCTCGTGGGGCGGTGGTGCGCAGCTATTCGAGCCGTCCGGCGACGGGCACTGGCATCGGAGCGCCGCGTCTCACACCACGCGCTGGACTCAATAGTTTTTCGTGGGACCTCCGCCGCGATGCTCCCACCACCCTGCAAGGCGTCGTGTTGTTCGGCGCGCCGAGCGGCGGTGGTGCCACGGTGTTGCCGGGTCGCTATCAGGTGCGGCTCACCGCTGGCGCGATATCGCAGACACGGAGCTTCGACGTGCTGCCGGATCCCCGCCTCGACCCCATCCCCGCCGCCGTTATCGCCGAGCGGGATTCGATCGCGAACCATCTCGTCAGGCGCATCGGCGAGATCCACGATGCCGTGCTACGCGTACGCGATCTCAAGGCGCAGGTCACTGGCATCGTCTCTCGGACCACGAACGAAGCCCTCGCAGACTCCATCGCCACCGAGGGCAAGCAGATCACCGGGAAGATCGACCGACTCGATCCGCGGATGACCACGAAGGCTGGCAACGGGCAGGATATCATCAACTACGCGAACGGGATCAACGGGCAGTTCGGCTTCCTCCTGGGTCAGGTGGAAGGGCACCCGGCGCTGACGGCTCCGGTGAAGGAGCGACTCGCCGAGTTGGAACGGCGGTGGGAGAAGGTGCGCGCCGAAGTCGAGGTGCTGGAGACGACGGACGTCGCCGCGTTCAATCGGTTGCTCGAGCGCGCGAACATCCCCGGTCTCATCCTCCCGAAACCCAAGCCCAAGCCGATCATGTGAGCGACGCCGCTCGATGAACGCAGCAGGCCGTCGCGCGCCAGTGCATCATGTCATCCGATCGCGGCTTCGAGTTTCTCCACGCCGAGCTTCAGATCCTCGCGCGACATCACGAGCGGCGGCAACAAGCGGAGCGTGTGATCACCCGCCGAGACGATCATGAGGCCCTGCTCCAGCGCACGGCTCACGACATCCTTCGCGGGGTCGGTCACGTCCACGCCCCACATGAAGCCGCGTCCACGCACCGCCCGCACCTTGGGCGAGCGCTGCTTGATCTTCTCCAACTGGGCACCGAGCCACTTCCCTTCTCTCACGACGTGAGCGAGGAGCTCGGGGTCGGATAGGCGATCGAACACGTGGTTCGCGACATGCGCGACGAGCGGACCACCGCCGAACGTGGTGCCGTGATCCCCGGGCTGCATCACTTGGGCGACGCGCTCCGTGAGAAGGACCGCGCCCATCGGGAGTCCGGCGGCCATCGGCTTGGCGATCGTCAGCAGGTCAGGCGTGATGCCGAACTGTTCGTACGCGAAGAACGTCCCGGTGCGACCGTATCCGCACTGGATCTCGTCGAGGATGAGCAGCACGTTCCGCTCGGTCGTCAGTGCGCGGAGCTCGCGCACGAACCCGGTGTCGAGGACGCGCACACCGCCTTCGCCCTGCACCGGCTCGAGGATCACCGCACACGTCGTCTCATCCGTGACCACACGCGCGAGCTCGGTCAGATCACGTTCGTGGATGTGGATGCCGCCGGCGAGGGGGCGGAACGCGTTGCGGTACTGCGGACGATCGGTCGCGGCGACGGTTCCGAAGAGTCGGCCATGGAACGCACCGCGCAACGAGATGATCTCGTGTTTGGCCACTCCACCTTCGGCCTTGCCCCACTTCCGCGCCATCTTGAACGCCCCTTCGTTCGCCTCGGCGCCGGAGTTGCAGAAGAAGACCCGGTCCGCGAACGACGAGGCAACGAGTTTGTCCGCCAGCCGCTCCCCGGGTTCCGTGCGGAAGAGGTTCGACACGTGGATGAGGCCCGTGTCGAGTGCCTCGAGCATCGCTTGCTTCACGCCCGCGTCGTTGTAGCCGAGCGCGTTCACCGCGATGCCGGCCGCGAAGTCGAGCCAGGCGTGTCCGTCGGCATCGTAGAGACGCACGCCATCGGCGCGCACGAGCTCCATCGGTGCACGGCGATAGAGACCCAAGAGGGAGTCGGCCTGAGGGGCAGCGGCAACGGTCACGGCAGTTCTCGCGACGAATTGTGGTTAAGCATGACGGCAGTGCCGACCGTCGGGTCGGTCACGCCGTCGAGGGCGGCGATGCGCACCCTGCGCACGCCGTTCCGGAGCGCGAGTTGCGCGGCTTCGAGCTTCGCGCGCATCCCGCCCTGTACGACACCACGCTCGACGAGCGCGGCCACCGCGCTCGGGGTGAGTTCCTTCACCAACGCGCCCTGATCGAGCACTCCGGGAACGTCCGCCACGAACAGCAGTTCGTCCGCCGCCAGACTGGCCGCGATCGCAGCCGCGGCGTCGTCGCCGTTGACGTTCAGTCCGTCACCGACCGCCGAACCACGGTCCCGCGCCAGCGGCGAGATCACCGGCACCCAGGCGCCGTTCACCAGATCGGCGATGAGCGTCGCGTCAGCGAACACGTCGCGCCCGACGCGCCCGAACTCTGCGTCGCCGACACGTGCCGTGAGCGTCGCACCGTCTTCGCCGCTCACGCCCACTGCGCGAACGCCGACCGTGAGCAGTTGTGCGACCAACCGCTTGTTGACCGTCCCCGACAGGACCATCCGCACCGCGTCGAGGTCCTCGGCGCTGGTGACGCGACGCCCGCCGATGAACACCGGTTCCACGCCCATCTTTCGTTGCAACGCCGTCACCTCGTCGCCACCGCCGTGCACGACCACCACGCGTGCGCCAGGTGTCGCCACGGCATCGCGCAGCAACGGCATCAGCCGAGGATCGCCCTGCGCTCGCCCTCCGATCTTTATCACGCGGATGAAGACATCGGGGGTCGTATGCGACGCGACGTGCACCGTGGCAGCGGCGCGCAAGCGCACAGCCACGTGGTGCGGGTCCGACCGTCGGCGCTCCTGCGTCACGTCGGGAGCCCCATCGTCTCGTCGAGGCCGAGCATCAGGTTCGCGTTCTGCAGAGCCTGCCCTGCGGCGCCTTTCATGAGATTGTCGATCGCGCTGAAGACCTGGATCGTCGGCGCGCGAACCCCCTCGAGGCTGCGCACCGCGAGACGCACGACGTTGCGTCCCTGAACATGACGCAGCTCGGGCAGCTCTGGTGACACCTCGATGAACCGTTCGCTCGCGTACCGCTTCGTGAACGGCGCCAGCACATCCGTCAATGGCGCGCGGAGCGGTACGGTGATCGTCGAGAGGATGCCTCGCGCCACCGGCAGAAGATGCGGAGTGAAGATGAGGTCGACGTCCGCGGGCATCGCTTTCACCATCGCCCGCATCTCTTTGAGATGCCGGTGCCCGTTTCCCGCGCCGTAGGCGCGGAAGTTCTCCGTGACTTCGCCGAACAGCAGGTCCAGCCGCGGCGTCAGACCCGCGCCGGTCACACCGCTTGCGGCCTGGATGTTGAGGGTCGCGCCCTCCTCCACGAGTCCCTGCTCGAGCAATGGCAGGATCGCGATGAGTGCCGACGTGGGATAGCACCCGGGGTTCGCGACGAGGTTCGCGCTCCGAACGGCGCTGCGGTTCCACTCGGTCAGGCCATATGGAATGCCTTCACTCGATCCGTTGCCGATCCGGAGATCCGCTGAGAGATCGACGACCTTCACGCCGTCGTCGCGCGCCCGCGCGACCCACTCAGCGCTGGCGCCATGCGGCAGCGCCGAGAACGCCAAGGTCGCGTGGCCGAGTGTGACATCCTCACCACCGACGAATGTGACCGAGCCCCCGCCCGGTAGCTGGGCGGTCTCTCCACGCTGCGAGTTTGCTGTGGCGTACGCGAGCGTGAGTCGCGGGTGGCGCTGGATGAGCGCACACAGCTCGCGCCCCGCGTAACCGGAGGCGCCGAGCACACCGACTGGAATCTTATGCACTGTTAATGCATAGTCATGCTGCCGCGCAATGTCAATATTCCGCTTCCGGCCGGGCGGTGTCCGGTGCTAGACTCCCCTAACCCGGAGAGCCTCACGTGACGGTCAGCAAACGCGAACGCCAACATGCCATCCTTGAGCTGATCGCGAGCCGAGAAGTCGCGTCGCAAGAGGAGTTGCGCCAGCTGTTGTTGAAGCGAGGATGGGAAGTCACGCAATCGACGCTGTCGCGCGACCTGCGTGACCTCCGGATCGCGCGCGTCCCGACCGACCGCGGACTGCGGTACGTTGTAGCGGAGGGGGGAGGCGAGGACGCGGCTCGGGCCCCGCTTTCGGCGATCCTGCCACAACTCTTCGTCCGGCTCGACGGCGTCAGTCACTTGATCGTACTCAAGACCGTGTCCGGTGGTGCGCAGACCGTCGCGCACGCGCTGGATCGGGAGGCCAGCAGCGACATATTGGGAACGATCGCCGGCGACGACACCATTCTGATGATCTGCCGCTCCGAACAGGCGAGGGAGCGCGTCGCCAAGCGCCTGAGTAGCCTGGGACGGCGCACGTAACGAGAGTCAATACTCCCCGCATACTTATGCGACTCTTTTGGGGGTGCGATGTGCAGCTGGTGCGACCGCGGCTTCGCGGCACGCGCGACCAGTTCTTCCTTTAGGCGGACGATCACGCCCGCGCGGGGTTCACGTGGCAGACGGTACGCAGCACAAACTCTGGGGTGGACGATTCGCCGGAGGCCCAGCGCCCGAACTCGAGGCGGTGAACCGGTCCATCGGGACCGACATCCGGCTCTGGCCCTTCGATATCCGATTGTCCCAAGCCTGGGCATCGGCCCTCGGGTCGGCAGGCGTGCTGAGCGACTCCGATGTCGCCGCGATCCGCAGCGGGCTCGATCGCGTGGGTACGCGGATCGCCGCAGGCGAGCTACCGATCTCCTCGGACGAAGACGTGCACACCTTCGTTGATCGCCTGTTGCACGAGGAGGCGGGTGAACCGGCGGGGCGCCTTCACACCGGACGCAGTCGAAACGACCAGGTTGCGACGGGTACTCGGCTTTGGACGATGGAGGCGCTCACTCGAATCGACGCGCTCGTGCGCGACGTACAGCGCGCGATCGTCGAGCAGGCCGAAGCGCAGCTGGAGGCGCTCATGCCGGCCTACACGCACTTGCAACGCGCTCAGCCCGTGTCGGTCGCGCACTGGTTGCTCGCGCACTTCTGGGCGCTCTCCCGCGACCGAACCCGCATTGGAGCGGCGCGCCGGTCGGCGGCAGTTCTTCCACTGGGCAGCGGCGCCATCGCCGGCAGCGCATTCGCGGTGCCTCGCGAACAGCTCCGCAAGGAGCTCGGGTTCGAGGCCATCTCGCCGAACTCCATTGATGCGGTCGGTGACCGGGACTTCATCGCGGATGCGCTCTACGCGCTCACGCTGGTGGGGACGCACCTCTCGCGAGTCGCCGAGGATCTCATCGTGTTCGGCTCGAGCGAGTTCGGGTTCGTGCGCTTCGGCGATGCCTACTCGACCGGTTCGTCGATGATGCCCCAGAAGCGGAATCCGGACGCGCTCGAGCTCGCTCGGGGATCGAGCGCTCGGATGCTCGGCGACCTGACCGCGATCCTCGTCACCCTCAAGGGGTTGCCCAGCGGTTACAACAAGGATCTGCAGGAGGACAAGAGGAACCTGTTCGACGCGATCGACGGCATGTCGCTGTTGCTACCGGCGGTGGCGGGGTCGATCTCGACTCTGACGTTCGATCGACCGCGCATGCGTGCAGCGGTGAGCGGCGCGATGATGGCGACGGATCTCGCCGACTATCTCGTTCGAAAGCGCGTGACGTTCCGTGAGGCACACGGAGCCGTCGGCCGTTTGGTCCGCGAGGCCGAAGAGAAGAACATAGATCTCGCGGCTCTTCCGTTCACGAGCTTCGCGAACGCGCACGCGTCCTTCGGCGCCGACGTTCTGGACGAACTCCGGCCGGAAACTTCGCTGAGTCATCGCGAAATCCCAGGCGGCACGGGGCTTACTGCGGTCCGAACGCAGCTTGATGCTGCCAGAGCCCTTCTTTAGTCGACCCAGGCCCCCAGAATCGATGGTGTTTTGTAACTCGTTGTAAAACAAGGCATTGCATTGTACATTGCAAGCAAGTATAATTGCTGAGAGTTCGCCGCTTTGTCTGATGCCAACAAGTTTTATTTTAGCAGGGCGCGCCGGTTTGGCGGAAACGCGCCCGCTGGAAATCCGTAACTTGTTACGGAGATTACGATTACGGTGCCGAATTAATGCTTTGACGTGAGTTTATCATGCGAGCAGTCACGACAGCAACAGCGGCAGTGGTCCTCGGAATCGACCGGAAGACGCTCGACAACGCGATCTCGCGGCTCGGCAGTGCCGTCCTTCCTCGGGGCCGTCAGGGTCTCGAGCGCAGGATACCCGCCAACCTGTTGCCCAGCATAGCATTAGCGCTCGACATCTCGCGGTACCTGGGCACACCGATCAGAGAGGCGTTTCCCTTGGCCCAGCGTCTGATGTCCGGGCAACGTGAGATCGGCCCGCGGCTGAGTATTCACGCGGATATCGATCGGATTCAGGGCGAAATCTCAGCGCGGCTCGAATCTGCGATCGAAACTGTTGTTCGGCGCCCCCGTGGGCGTCCACCTGCGCGACCCTCGGCGCAGTCGCTCGAACAGTAGGCAACCAGTGACCAGCAAAGAAAAGCGCCCGGAGCCGAAGCTCCGG
>JBJXGK010000152.1:0-6221 GCA_046153705.1 Gemmatimonadaceae bacterium | reverse complement strand
ATCTCGGAATGCTGTAGGGAGCTCTCCGGGAGTTTGGTCGGAGAAACCGCTACGGCCGCACCGAGTTCCGCTCGATGTGCCGATTCATAAGGCGTAACAACTCCTGATTCGTCCACGGCTGCCACCCATGCGGCTTGAGCGGCCGCCCGTACTCAATAGTCCCCGCGTAGTACGGCCCCTTCCCCGGCTCCTTCGTGCTCTCCAGGAACGTCTCCATACGATACACGCCGAGGTTGAGGAAGTAGTTATCCATGTCCCCCACCGCGATGTTCAACTGGCCCACCAGCTTCGGGCCCACCGTGCTCCAGTTCTTCTCCAAGTACGCGCGCAGGTCGTACCCGCGCTCGCGCATCTGCTCGGCCACCTTCGCGTCGATCTCGCCCGTGCGTTTGTCCCAGAGTTGCGCGGGGTAACCATCCGGCCCCACCGGCGCCCACGCGGCCTGCCAGCCATCCCACTGCCCGAGCGAGCGGCCCTTGGTCGCGATCACCAACTCGGCCTGGTTCTCCTCGCGCACGGTGAGGTCCGTGAGGCCTTCGGGTGAACGACTCGATGGCACCTCGCGCGGCAGCCACGAGCCGTCGGCGCGCACGAAGGCATTGCTGTCGGCGTAGATGTCGCCGAACTGATAGTTCCGGACGTCGAGCTGGTCGGGATACAGCGACCACGCGCCACCGAACACGTCGGGATAGTGCACCTGCAGCGCGAGCACATCCCATCCGCCGGTGGAGCCACCGGTGAGCACGCGCGCATACGGCGCGCCGATGGTGCGGAAGCGGCGATCGATCTCGGGGATCAACTCCTTGGTGATCGCATCGCCATACGGCCCATTGTTCGCCGAGTTGAGCGCGTAGCTATCGTCGTAGAACGGCGTGGTGTGCTGGATGAACACCGCGATGAACGGCGGCACCTCGCCGGAGGTCCACGCCTTCTGGAACTCACACCCCGGCTCACGATTGCTCCGCGCCAGTCGCGCCGCACGCGCCTCCGCCGACTCGGCGCGATCACAACCCTCGAACGTGAACCCGAACGGCGCGCGATCGCTGTAGTGGCCGACGGTGTACACCACCGGATAGCGCCGTGTGGGATTCTCCTCGTAGCCCTTGGGCAGCAGCACCACCGCGCCGAGCGGCATGTCGTGGCCCCAGAACGTGCTCGCCAACGCCGAGCGCATGCGGAAGCGCTTCACCCACTCGGTCTCCGGTGGTGTGGGGATGGGCGGAATGACCTTGCCGAGGGTCAGCGCGATGGGCGCGCGCGCCGCAGGATCGATGCGCACCTTCACGACCTCGCTCACGAGCGAGCCGGGCGCGGCATTGAAGCGCTGCCCTTCCCCCGCGTCCATGTGCGCCCAGATGGTGTGGCCGTCGGCGCGCTTGAACTGCGTGTAGGGGACGATGAGTCCCTGGATGAAGTAGTCGCCCTTGGGGAGGTCGGCGAGCGAGCTGAGCGGGAAGCCGAGGACGGACTTGTCGAAGGTGATGCGCTCGCCGGGGCGGAGGGCGGCGATATCGACCCCGAAGAAGGGTTCGCTGGTGCGGCGGGCGCCGGATTGGAGGCGGGGTTCGGTGCGGTCGGTGCGGGCGATGAAGAGGTACGCGCGGCCGGTGATGGGCTCGGCGTGGGTGGTGCGGTCGAAGGTGAGGTGGACGGTTTGGGACTGTAGCGGGGCGGCGAGAACCCACGCCGCGGCGAGGATCAGCAGTTTCTGAATGCACATGCTGAATTCTACGACTCCCCGAGCGGTCTCGCAGCGAACGCTAGGGAGCCCCCGGAGGAAGTACCGCGTATGCCGCCAACTGCTCCGCACCGGACGCGTCTTCCTCAACGAGCCACACCTTGCCGCGCTCGAATGCGATCGGCCGGGCATTGGGTGGAAGCACGACCGTGCCGATGTAGGTGCCACGGTCCACGTCGAACAGATCGTATCGGTTGCGCTCGCGGTAGGTCACGCGGGGCCGTGTGGGCGTCGCGTTCGGTCGGGAGAACACACGCTGTTCGGCCACGGCGTACACGCCGACCCACAGCCGACGCTGTGCATCGACAAACAACTCACGGATGAACGGCTTCTGCTTCGGAATGGCTGCCAACTCATATGCGTTGCGACGCGCATTCGCTTCGCGTATCGCTTCCCACTCCGCTCGCTCCTCCGCGAGATACTCGACAGGCGTGGCGGCACGCGTGTAGCGACGGAGACGTCCCTGCGCTGATCTCCGTTCGATGACGTAGGCGTCCGGAGCCGCGACGAACAGGTCGGCCTCGCGACCGAGGCTCCACACGGTATCGGGTGGAACGCTCAGGCGGTCACCGTCTGCAGTCGAGAGGGCGAAGGCTCGACCTAGCGGATTGGCGCGACGCGTGGGGACCGACAGCTCACCCTTGGATGAGCCGCTGCTGCTCCACACCGTGAACTGCAGATGCTCGTAGTCCCCCGCCGCGAGCGCCCCCGCACGGCCCGAGAGCATGAGCACATCGCCGTTGCGTTCGTCCACACCGAGTGTGCCGGCACCGAGATACCCGGACGCTCGCACCTGGACTGAGCGCACGTAGGCACCCGATGGGCCGAAGAGGACCATCCGCCCGTTGGAGGGGTCGTTCACGACCACCGTATCGCCGGGCAACACGCCCATGGCGTCGCAAGAGAGATACTCCGACGGGCCCGCGCCTTTCCTTCCGACCGCACTTAGGAGCCGCCCATCGGCCCCGTATCGGCGGACCTGCACATCGGCTCTGTCGCACACGAACAGGGCGCCTGTTGTAGTCGCCACCGCAGCACCGATCACACCGAGGGATTCGGCATCGGGATCGCTGGACGAGCCGATCCGCTGCAAGGGCCGCAGCTGCAGCTCGATCGTGTCCGAAATGGCCGGCGTGGAGACGACGGACGTATCGACGGGCTCGGCCGCGTTGTGTGCTGGGACGGACTCACGCGAGCTCTCGGCGCACTCGGTGAACAGAACGCAGATGACGCCAGGAAGCAGCACCCGAACGAGTCTCGCGTGGACCGGGACATCGGTATTCTTCACACCGCCCTCACTCGCGAGCTAAGTATCAGTTGCACGCTCCGCCCCACGACTCCCGCGAACGCGCCGTAGACGATCACAGCGCCCTTTGGCGGCTCAGCCGCCACGGAGAGCCAGAGCGCCATGCAGCTACTGCTGCAAAGCGCTGCCAGCGCGATGTCTGCCGCGACTGACAGCCGGAGACGCTCAACAACGACTTCGAGGGCAATGAAGATCGGCAGTACGACGACGACAGCGACTATCGTCGCCGGAAGCAGGACCCACACAGCAGCCGTGATCATCGAGGTACCCAGATCTCCCGAGAGCAACGCAGCGATCACTCCGCCAAAGAGCACAAGGAGTGTTGCGACAGTCGCGGCGAAGGCGCGCGCGATACGAGCCCGGGACAATGCTGACATGAATCCTCCGCACAAAATTGTGGTCGCTCGCCACCGTCAGCGCCACCCTCTATACTATCTCATGCGCCTCACCATCAACGGCACCCCCCGCGACTACACCGGGGACCCCGCCCAGCCGCTCCTCTGGTACCTCCGCGACGAACTCGCCCTCACCGGCACCAAGTTCGGTTGCGGCATCTCCGCCTGCGGCGCCTGCACCGTGCACATCGACGGCCAACCCGCGACCTCCTGCGTGGTCCCCATGTCCACGCTCGAGAACAAGGCGATCATCACCATCGAAGGCCTGAGCGACGCCGGCGATCACCCGGTGCAACAAGCGTGGGCCGCCGCCAACGTCCCGCAGTGCGGCTACTGCCAGTCCGGCCAGATCATGGCCGCCGCTGCCCTCCTCAAGGCCAAGCCCAAACCCACCGAAGCCGATATCGATGCCGCCATGTCCGGCGTCATCTGCCGCTGCGGTACCTACTCGCGCATCCGCGAGGCCATCAAGAACGCGGCTGGTATGGGAAGCACCACCACCGCAGGAGCGCGCTGACATGACACAGCCCACCCTGCCCTGGCTCGATCGCAACAACACTCGCAACAGCAAGCGCGCCGATCTAAACGAAGGACTCTACCGCCGCGACTTCCTCACCCGACTCGCCGCCACCGGCTTCGTCCTCGCCATCTCCGCCTCCGGCATCAGTTGCCTCGGCGACTCGGCGAGCACCAGTACCAGCACGGACGGCAGCTTCGAACCTTCCGTCTTCCTCCGCATCGGCAGCGACGGCCTCGTCACCATCATCGTGCACCGCTCCGAGATGGGCCAAGGGGTACGCACGGGCCTCGCCATGGCGATGGCCGATGAACTCGAAGCCGATTGGTCGATGGTGCGGCTCGAACAAGCGGTGGGTGATGCGAAGTACGGTGATCAGAACACCGATGGCTCCACCAGCGTCCGCAATGGTGGCTGGCTCAAGTTCCGCCAAGCGGGCGCGGCCGCTCGCGCCATGCTCGAACAGGCCGCAGCCGCCGAGTGGGGTGTGCCGCGCAGCGAAGTGAAGTCCGCCAACGGACAGGTCACCCACGCCGCCTCCAATCGCACACTCGGCTACGGCGCACTCGCCGCACGCGCCAGCACACTCGACGTCCCCGCCGACGCGCCGCTCAAGACGCCCGACCAGTACCGCTTCATCGGCAAGACCGTCGCGTCGCTAGACCTGAACGCGATGATCACCGGCAAGGCGAAGTACGCGCAGGACATGGCGATGGACGGCATGCGCATCGCCGTAGTCCAGCGCCCGCCCGTGTACGGCAGCAAGGTCGCCAAGTTCGACGCCAGCGCCGCGATGGCCGTGCCCGGTGTCGTGAAGGTCGTCGAAGTCCCCGGCGCGGACATCCCCGCCGGCTTCAAGCCGCTCGGCGGCGTCGCGGTGTTGGCAACGAGCACTTGGGCCGCGATCGAAGGACGCAAGAAGTTGTCGATCGAGTGGACCGCGAGCCCCAACGACTCCTACGACTCCGTGGAGTATCGCAAGGAACTCGAGGGCTCCGTGCGCGCCGACGGCAACGTGGTTCGCAATCTTGGTGATGTGTACAAAGCCATCGACGGCGCCGCGAAGAAGGTAAGCGCCGAGTACTACGTGCCGCACCTCGCGCACGCGCCCATGGAGCCGCCGGCCGCGCTCGCCAACTACGCCGCGGGCAAGTGTGAGGTCTGGGCCTGCACGCAGGACCCGCAGACCGCGCGTTCGGCGGTCGCCAACATGGTCGGCCTCAAGGATGCGAACGTCACGGTGAACGTGACCTTGCTCGGCGGCGCGTTCGGGCGGAAGAGCAAGCCCGATTTCATCGCCGAGGCGGCGTACCTCTCGAAGGAGATGAAGACGCCGGTGAAGGTAGTGTGGACGCGTGAGGATGACATTCAGAACGGCTATCCGCACACGGTGAGCATGCAGCGCCTGGAGGCCGGTCTCGACGCCAACGGCAAGATCGTCGGCCTGCTGCATCGTGTGGCCTCACCGCCCATCGGCTCGACGTTCTCCGGCACCGACGAGTACCACTCCGAGGGCGAGCTCGCCCTCGGCGTGCTCGACCTGCCGTACGCGATCCCCAACGTACGAGTGGAGGCCTGCAAGGCCCCTGCCCACACGCGCATCGGCTGGTACCGCTCGGTGAGCAACATCCCGCACGCGTACGCGATCGGGTGTTTCATGGACGAACTCGCGCGCGCCGCGGGCCGCGACCCCATCGCGTTCCTCATCGACGCCTTGGGCGGCGACCGCAAGATCGACATGACCGCAACGGGCGCGGTGAAGCCGGTGGACAACTACGGCGCCAAGTGGGAGGACCACCCCAACGACACCGCGCGGCATCGCGGTGTGTTGGAGCGCGTGCGCGACGAGTCCGGCTGGGGCAGCAAGCTCCCCGCGGGCGAAGGCCGCGGCGTGGCGGTCCACCGTTCGTTCCTCACGTATGTCGCGGCCGTGGTGCGCGTGAAGGTCGCGCGCGACGGCACGGTGACCGTGCCGCGGGTGGACATCGCGATGGACTGCGGGTTCGCGGTGCACCCAGAGCGTGTGCGCTCGCAGTGCGAAGGCGCGGTGGTGATGGCGCTGTCGAATACGATGGAGAGCGCGCTGACGTATGCGCGGGGGCGTGCGGTGCAGTCGAACTACGCGGACTATCGGGTGATGCGGATGGCGGGGGTGCCGAAGGAGATTCGGGTGCACCTGGTGGAGTCAGGTGGGCCGATGGGGGGGGTTGGGGAGCCGGGGGTGCCGCCGGTGGGGGCGGCGTTTGCGAATGCGGTGGTGGCGGC
>JBJXGK010000148.1:0-3935 GCA_046153705.1 Gemmatimonadaceae bacterium | reverse complement strand
ACCGCTGGAACTTCTGGACCTACAGCATCTCGATGAACGGCTTCCTCAACGGGGAATCGCAGCAGACGTTCAGTGAGATCTGGAACGACCTCTCGGCGAATCGCACCACGGAAGGTTGGAAGGTGCGAGCTGCCCCGGGAAACGTGGACACTAACGTAATGTTCACGGAGCGAATCCGGGGGAGGGGTGATGGGACGGCGGAGCTACACGGTGGAGTTCAAGGCCGAGGCGGTGCGGTTGGTGGAGGAGCGGGGCGTGTCGATGCGCCAGGCGGCGCGCGAGCTGGGCATGTCCGTCAATACGCTTCAGGCCTGGATCGTGGCGAGTCGCACTCGCGGGGGCGCGCGCGCCCCGTCCGGCGGCGCGACGCAGCAGGAGGTCGCACGGCTGCAGCGCGAAGTGGTGCGGTTGCGGATGGAGCGCGACATCCTAAAAAAAGCCGCGGCCTACTTTGCGCGGGAATCGAAGTGATCTTCGGTTTCATCGCAAAACACCGAGGAATCTGGCCGGTGCAGCGGCAGTGCGAGGCGCTCGGGGTCTCGCGGAGCGGGTTCTATGCGTGGGCGCGTCGCGGCCCGAGTGCGCGCGCGCAAGACGATGCGCGCCTCCTGCACACCTTGCGGCACGCGTTCGAGGCGTCGGACCGGACGTACGGCGTGCGCCGTTTGTGGCCCGACGTGCTCGCCGCGGGTCATCGGTGCGGACGCGAGCGGGTGGCGCGGCTCGTGCGCAGTGCTGGCTTGCGCGCGCGCCCGCGCCGACGCGCCGGGCCACGGCCGAGCAGCGGCTCACCGTTTGCAATCGCCGGAAACGTCCTCGACCGGACGTTCATGGCGACGGCCCCGAACCAGAAATGGGTGGCGGACTTCACGTATGTCCACACGCACGAAGGGTGGTTGCTCGTGGCGGTGGTACTGGACCTGTTCTCGCGGCGCGTCGTCGGCTGGTCGATGCAGTCGTCCATGACGGCGGACCTGGTCAGCGACGCGCTCGTGATGGCGGTGCATCGCCGGGGACCCGCGCCATCCGTCGTGCACCATTCGGATCAAGGCGTGCAGTACACGAGCGAGCAGTTCTAGCGGTTGCTGGCGAGTCTCGGGATCACGTGTAGTATGAGCCGCCGTGGGAACGTGTGGGACAATGCCGTGATGGAGAGCTTCTTCTCGACGCTCAAGACAGAGCGGTGTCGCTTCCGGCGCTACGCTACACGCGACGAGGCGCGGCAGGATATCTTCGACTACATCGAACGCTTCTACAATCCCGTGCGGCGGCACTCGACGCTCGGGAACGTCAGTCCGATGGTCTACGAACAGCGGTCAGTCACGTAGGATCAGACTGTCCACAGAACCCGGGGCAGCTCAGACCTTCATGCGCTTTCTGCGCGATAAGCATCGGGACTAGGTGCCAATAGTCGTTCCGGTCGTGCCCAATGGAACGCGCATCGCGCGCCTATTTCGTAAGGCGCGCGGATTCGCGGACGTACGGACGTGTGATCTTGAACGCGTCTTGGAAGAGGACGAAATCGAGGTCGCGGAATCGGAGATGGCGGACCCTGGCTATGCGGCGTGCCTTGTTACAGTTGGAGAAGGAATGCCAGCGGGCATTCTTCTCGCGCCCGGTCAACGCAGAGGGCGCCGGCGGTTTTCGATCGCACACGAGCTCGGGCACTATCACATCCCCACCCACCGAAGGCACGCCAATAGGCCTTGCGGCGAACGGGACATTTCGGCCGGTGCGGCTGGGAAGGATGACCTTGAGGTCGAAGCCAATGACTTTGCCGTCGAGCTTCTGATGCCGAGGCGGCATTTCCTGACTGACTCAGCCCGCTTGAATCCGTCAATCGAGAGCATGCTCGCTCTTTCGGCCGAGGACATGTACGACGTCTCCGTAACCGCGGCGGCATCGCGCTACGTGCGCCTCACCACCGAGGCCTGCGCGCTAGTTTGTTCGCGCGCAGGGACTGTCGAGTGGGTGATTCGCTCCGATTCGTTTTTCTATCGGATTCCCACAAAGGGGGACGCGCTACCAAGCGAGAGCCACGCTCGCTTCGTTGCGAGTGGTGAGATACCAATTCACAAGGCGCAGGCGCTGGATCCATATGCCTGGTTTGAGCTGGAGCAGCGCGGCACTCCAGAACTCTTTGAGAGCACCCTCTCCATCCCAAGCCAACAGCAGGTGCTATCGCTTCTCTGGGCTGTCGCGGATCGGTAATCGCGCTGACCAACCGAGGTAAGGAGGTCTGGCCGACTCCAGAGCGATCGTCTGATACCGCGACGCGGTCGCCGATAGGCACCGCGTCGACTAGAGCCTACGAGTCCTGTCGCGCGCTGCCGCGGCCGCGCACCCCGACGATCGGAGGAGCGGCAGCCTCTCCGCGACCGGTTCTGAGGGTCCCCTTGCGACTCCCTCCAGTCGGTATTCGAATCGCCGCGGAACCCGAGGAGGCTTCACAGGTGAGAGCTTTTGGCCAAGTTCCGGCTGACAGGTACTGCGCCACGCAAAGACGAATGTGCCGTTCGAAGCACCTAGAACGCTTCTGTTGGCGAAGGAGAGGGATGGTACTGCTGGGCAAAAACATCTCGGCGCACGAAACCCCTACCCCCGCACCGCGTTCACCACCGCCGCAGCCGAAATCCCATACTCCTCATACAACTTCTGATACGGCGCACTCGCGCCGAACGTCTCGATCCCGACCACCACACCATCAAGCCCCACCCAACGCTGCCATGACATCGGATGCGCAGCCTCCACCGCCACGCGCTTCACACCCACCTGCAACACGGCATCACGATACGCCGCATCCTGAGCCGCGAACACTTCCATGGAGATCACCGACACCACCCGCGTCGCCGTCCCCGCCGCCGCGAGCTCGGCCTGCGCCTTGAGCGCGATCTCCACTTCCGAGCCGCTCGCCATGATCACAGCCTTGAGCGCAGCACCCGCCGGCGCATCCTTCAGCACATACGCACCCTTGTGTGCGCCGCTCACTGCCCCATGCGTCGTACGATCGATCAACGGCAGCTTCTGTCGGGTCAACACGATCGCGCTCGGCCCCGTGCGATAGCTCAGCGCCATGCGCCACGCTTCCGTCGTCTCCGCCGCATCAGCGGGGCGCAGCACAAGCAGCCCCGGAATGCAGCGCAGCGTAGAGAGATGCTCCACCGGCTGGTGCGTCGGACCGTCCTCGCCGAGTCCGATGGAATCGTGCGTGAACACATAGATCACCTGCTGCTTCATCAACGCCGCGAGGCGGATGGCAGGCCGCATGTAGTCAGCGAACACGAGGAAGGTGCCACCGTACGGGATCACGCCGCCGTGCAGCGCCATGCCGTTCATGATGGAGCCCATGCCGTGCTCACGGATGCCGAAGCGGAAGTTGCGGCCGCTGCGCTTGGTGGCAGAGAAGATGTCGGCGCCCTTCACGTCCGTGAGGTTGGAGCCGGTGAGGTCCGCCGAGCCACCGATCAACTCCGGCAACACATTCGCCAGGCCGTTGATCACCACCCCGCTCGCCGCGCGGCTCGCGACGTTGCCATTGCTGGCGTCGAACTGCGTGAGCGACTTCTCCCAACCCGCCGGGAGATCACCGTGCCAACGACGTCCGAGTTCTTTCGCATCGTTCGGATGTGCCTTGGTGAATTCCGCGAACTTCTTCATCCACTCGGCCTGCAGCGCGACACCGCGCGCCTTGGCCTCGCGCCAATGCGCCAGCGCCGTGTCCGGCACGAAGAACGATTCGGTGCTCGGCCAGCCGTACGCCTGCTTGGTCAGCAGGATCTCGTCCTTGCCGAGGGCTTCGCCGTGCGCCTTGGCGGTGTCGGCGCGGTTGGGCGAGCCGTAGCCGATGATGGTCTTGGTGCAGACGAGCGTGGGGCGCTGCGTGTCGGCCTTGGCCTCGGCGATCACACGATCGATCGCAGCCTGGTCGTTCACGT
>JBJXGK010000142.1:0-52151 GCA_046153705.1 Gemmatimonadaceae bacterium | reverse complement strand
CCCTGCGCGACGCACTGGTCGATGATGTCCACGGAGACCTGGGCGAGGCGATACACGTTCGCCTCTCGGGCGCGGAAGTCGCCACCCTTGATGGTGTCGTAGAACAGCCGCTGCACGGAATCGCCGTCGTTCCGGTAGTTCTTCGCGGCATTGATGCCGCCCTGTGCGGCGATCGAGTGCGCGCGGCGCGGCGAGTCCTGGAAGCAGAAACAGCTGACGTTGTAGCCGAGCTCGGAGAGCGTGGCCGCCGAGGAGGCGCCCGCCAGACCCGAGCCGACGACGATCACCGAGTATTTCCGCTTGTTCGCCGGGTTCACCAGCTTCATCTCGAAGCGGTGTTTGTCCCACTTCTCGGCCAACGGGCCCGAGGGGATCTTGGGATCGAGTTTGAGTGCCATCGTGTGCGCTCCGCGCCTAGTTGAGGATGCCGAGCAGGACGGCCACGGGGATCACCGTGAACCCTGCCCAGACGAGGAGGGCGACACCGAGCGCGAGGGAGCGCTGCAGCGGTGTCGGAGACTGCTTCTGCAACCCCAGCGTGCGAAAGCCCGCCCACGCGCCGTGGAAGAGATGCAGGCCGAGCGAGGCCATCGCGAGCAGGTAGAACGCCACCACCCACGGCGACTGGAAGCCGATGATCACGTTGCCGTACACACCGGTGTGACTGAACGCCGGGTGGAACGACCCCACCGTGAAGTGCCCGATGTGGTAGATGATGAACGCCGCGAGGATGATCCCGCCCACCCGCAGGGTGCGCGAGGCGAACGTGCTGACCTGCGGCTCGCGCTTGGCGTACGCGGTCGGCCGCGCCGCTCGGTTGAGCATCGTCAACTGCACTGCGGAGATGATGTGCAGCACCGCGGCGACGAACAGCCCGGCGCGCGCCACCCACAGCAGCTCACCGGTGCTCTTCAGGAACGCCGCGTAGCGGTTCATCGCGTCGGCGCCAAGGAACATCTGGAGATTCCCGAGCATGTGCACGATCACGAACCCGACCAAGAGGATCCCCGTCACGGCCATGACGACCTTCTTGCCGACGGTGGAATCCCAGAATCTCAACAGCCAACTCATCGACTTCCTCTCTGGGGGGAGACAAGAGCGGCGCCCCGAATGGAGCGCCGCCCGAGAGAACCGCTAGAGCTTCACCACGGACATCGGCTCGCGCACCGCCTGCGCGCTCGCCTCGAGCGCCTTGCGCTCGTCGGCCGTGAGCGTCACCTCGATCACCTTCTCGAGTCCCTTCCGGCCGAGCTTCACCGGCACGCCCAGGAACAAGCCCTTCATCCCGTATTCGCCTTCGAGCCACGCCGAACACGGGAGGATGCGCTTCTGATCGTTCACGATCGCCTCGACCATCTGCACGGCGCCCGACGACGGCGCGTAGTAGGCCGAGCCCGTCTTCAGATGTTTCACGATCTCCGCACCACCGTTCCGCGTGCGCGTCACGATCGCGTCGAGCGTCGCCGCGTCCATGAGCTGCGTGATCGGGATGCCGCTCACGCTCGTGTAGCTGATCAACGGCACCATCGTGTCGCCGTGGCCGCCGAGCACCATCGCCTGGATGTCGCGCACCGAGACGTCGAGCGCGGTGGCGAGGAACGCGCGGTAGCGCGCCGTGTCGAGCACACCGGCCATGCCGATCACGCGTTCGCGCGGGAAGCCGGTGGCTTCCTTCGCCACCCAACACATGACGTCGAGCGGGTTCGACACCACGATCACAATCGCGTTGGGCGACGACTTCTTGATGTTCTCGCCCACCGACTTGACGATGCCGGCGTTGGTGTTGAGCAGGTCGTCGCGCGACATCCCCGGCTTGCGCGCGATGCCGGCCGTGATCACCACGATGTCCGACCCTTCGGTCTCATCGTAGCCGTTGGTGCCGACCACGCGCGAGTCGAAGCCCTCGATTGGCGCCGACTGCCACTGGTCGAGGCCCTTGCCCTGCGGAATGCCCTCGGCGACGTCCACCATCACGACGGTGCGGGCGAGTTCCTTCTCGGCGATGCGCTGGGCCGCAGTTGCGCCGACGTTTCCGGCGCCAACGACCGTGATCTTGTTGACCATGGGAGCGATTGAGTTGAGTGGGGACGACGTGGTGAAGTTAGTCGGTCGGATGAGACGGGTGTAGCTCTGCCAAACGGCGTCGAACTGTTGGACGGTCCTGCAGTATCGGTCGCTCAGCCGCCGACCTGCGACAGTGCGCGCAGACCGCCGACCTGCATCTGAGTGAGGTTGTGCTCCAGCGGCTTCTCGGACAGTGCTCGGACGAACAGCGGCTCCAACGGCTCACCACGACGCAGCGGATCCCGCAGGTTGACCTCATGGTCGCCGTACAGGCACGTCCGGAGCCGTCCGTCGGCCGTGAGACGCACACGGTTGCAGCTGCCGCAGTACGTGTGGGTCATCGGCGTGATCACGCCCACAGTGCCTGCCGCACCTGCGATCCGGTGGTACTGCGCGGGGCCGTTCCCGCGCGCCGGCCCATCGGCAGGCGTCAACGCGCCCAGCACGCTGATGCGCGACAAGACCTCGTCACTCGGCACGATATGCTCGGCCGTGAGATGCGCCATCTCCCCCACCGGCATCAGCTCGATGAAGCGCACATGCAGCGGCAGCGAGAGCGTGAGGCGGGCGAAGTCCACCACCTCATCGTCGTTCACTCCACGCATCACCACGACATTCAGCTTGACGGGGTCCAGACCCGCCGCGATCGCCGCCTCGGCGGCTTCGACCGGACGGAAACCGAGGTCCCGCCGGGCGATGGCGGCGATGCGTGCAGGCTGCAGCGAGTCCGCGGAGAGATTCACGCGGTCCAGTCCCGCCGCCTTCAGCGCCACCGCCATCGACGGGAGCTTCACGCCGTTGGTCGACAACGCGATGTCCTCGATCCCGGGCACCGCCTTGAGTTTGGAGATGAGCGTGACGAGATCCGGCCGGATCGTCGGCTCACCTCCGGTGATGCGAAGACGGCGCAGTCCCAGCGGGGCCAACTGCTCCACCACGCCGACGATCTCTTCGTACGAGAGGATGTCGGCCTTGGGCAACCAGTCGAGCCCCGCCTCCGGCATGCAATACACGCAACGGAAGTTGCAGCGATCGGTCACCGAGATGCGCAGGTATTCGATCGAGCGGCCGTGTTGGTCACGGAGTGCCGGGGCGAGCGTCTTCATACGGCGACTTCGTTCGCCGTCGGGTCGACCCACTCGCGCGTTCCGTCGGCGTAGTGCTCCCGTTTCCACACCGGCACGCGCTTCTTGATCTCCTCGATGAGATACCGCTGCGCGTCCATCGCGGGTGCCCGTCGTGCGTGCGAGACGGCGATCACGATGCTCGCCTCGCCGAGACCGAGGGTGCCCACGCGATGCTCCACGACGATGCGCGTGGTGCCGAAGCGGTCGGACGCCTCGTGCACGACCGCGTCGAGTTCGCGCTCCGCCATCGGTCCATAGGCGCTGTAGTCGATGCCGGTCACCGGCCGACCCGCGTTCTTCTCGCGGACGGTCCCGACGAACAGCGTGCTCGCCCCGGACGACGTCGCCGCGACTTCGGCGAGCAGCCCCGTCGGGTCCAGCGGACGGTCAACGATGGCGCTCCGCACGTCAGCCCCCTGCCACGGGCGGGATGAGTGCGACTTCGTCGCCGAGTCGGACCGGAGTGTTCGGCCGCGCGTAACGATGATTCACCGCGATCATGGGCTTGGGCAGCGGCCGACCCGCGGCGTGCGCTGTCGCGGCGTCCATGATGGCGCCTGCGGTCGTGTCGGCGGGCAGATCGAGTGTGAGCGCGGGTCCGAAGGCATCCGCCCACGACGCGAACAGGAGAACGGTGTGCGCCATACCAGCCAATCTAAGTCGTGGCGGTACAACACCAAGAGGCGGCGCCGACCACAGTGGTTGGCGCCGCCTCAGGTCGGACCCGAGCGATCGCGTCAATCGTCGGAATCGTCGTCGTTCCCCGGCAGCATCTCGAGGTCGGCGACGAGCGCGCGCAGCTCCTTGCTGGGTTTGAAGACCGGCACGGGGCGCGCGGAGACCTCGACCGGTTCACCGGTGCGCGGGTTGCGGGCCATGCGGGTTTTCCGATTGCGGATCTTGAAGGTGCCGAACCCGCGCACCTCAATGTTCCGCTGCTCCTTCAAGGCGTCCTTGATCGCATCCAAGAACGAATCCACCACGCGGGCGCAGTCTTTCTTGGAGATCATCGGACCCGAGGTGCGGGCGATAGTCTCCGTGACGCGCTCCACGAGATCGGCTTTGGTCATCGACATACCAGGGATGGGTTGGCGCGGGGCCGAAGTGGCGTAAGTTGGCCTAGTCTAGGACGTTAGACCTTGTGTGTCAAGCGCTTGCACCCGCTGCCATCGCCGAAAGGAACTCATCGAAATGAGGGACGGCGTCGTGCGGCCCCGGGGCAGCCTCTGGATGGTACTGCACACCGAACACCGGGAGCTGCTTGTGCCGAAGCCCCTCCACCGTCCCGTCGTTCAGGTTCAGATGGGTCACCGCCAAGTCCGGTGCACCCGGAATCCCCTCGGCGCTGCCTTCGACCGCGAAGCCATGGTTCTGGCTCGTGATCATGACTTCACCAGACGCCAAGTCCTTCACCGGATGGTTGCCGCCGCGATGCCCGTACGGGAGTTTGACGGTGCGGCCACCAAAGGTGATTCCGAGAAGCTGGTGTCCTAGGCAGATGCCGAACACCGGGACCCCGCTCTCCGCAATAGTCTTGATGGCGGCCGGCGCGTACGTCACCGCCTCGGGATCGCCCGGCCCGTTGCTCAGGAAGACGCCATCGGGCTGTTTCGCCAAGATCTCGGCGGCGGGCGTCGTCGAGGGCACCACGGTGACCCGGCAGCCGCGCGCCTCGAACATCCGGAGGATGTTGCGCTTGATGCCGTAGTCGATCGCGACGATGTGATGTGGCGCCTTGGCATCGCCCCAGAGGTACGACTCCTTGGTGGAGACGCGCGACGCCAGGTCGAGCCCAGCCATTGACGGGCAAGCGTTCAGGACCTCGCGATCCTTCGCCGACGGCTCAAGCCCAGCGCCGATCAACCCACGGAGCACACCAACCGTCCTCAAGTGCCGCGTGAGACGGCGCGTATCAACCTCTGACAGGATAGGCACTTGTGAACGGGAGAGCCAGACCTCAAGTCCTTCTTCCGCACGCCAGTTCGAATGCGTCGCCGAGAGCTCGCGAATCACAATGCCGGCGACCTGAGGCCGAGCCGACTCGGGGTCCTGAGAGTTCACGCCATAGTTGCCGATCATGGTCGAAGTCATCACCACGATCTGTCCGCGGAACGACGGGTCTGAGAACGTCTCTTGGTACCCGCTCATGCCCGTCGTGAAGACGACCTCCGCCGCCGAGGGCGTCTCGATGGGCGCGTGAAGCCGGCCAAGAAAAAGGGTTCCGTCCTCGAGGAGGAGAAACCCAGGAAGTGCATGGAACGGATTCGCTGTCACGGCTGGGGGGGCGTGGTGGAAGGCGAAGGAGTCGCAGGCTGGAGCGGGAGTGCCGACGGCGAGTTCGCATCCGGCGTCGGGGACCCCGCCGGAGCGGTCGCTGCGGGCGGCGTCGCGATCTGATCGAGGATCGACGACGGGCCAGAAGCGCCTCGGCTCGACATAATCTGCAAGACGTATGCGAGGAAGATGAATAGGCCGCCGGCCCACCAGCTTGTCTTCGTCAGGATGTTACCGGCCTCGCGCGCTCCCACCAGCGAACTCGCCGAGGACGACGCGCCACCGAAACTCGCCGCGACGCCGCCACCCTTGCCAGCCTGCATGAGCACGGCGGCAGCGAGAACGAGCGCATCGATCACAAGGAGGACGATCAGGAACGAGTACATATTTTGGCCTGGTTCAGCAGGGTCGACAGTTGAGATAAGCCTTGAAGAATACTGGAGTTACCTAGGGGTCGCAACCCTCGGATCAGCCCGATCTGGCAATCGCAAGCCACTGATCGGCGTCGAGACTCGCGCCCCCCACAAGCACCCCGCTCACCTCGTCCGCAGCCAAGAGGGCGTCAACGTTGGAGCGATTCACACTTCCTCCGTAGAGGATGGGCACCGCAGCGCCCCGCTCGCCCGCAATCGCCCTGAGCTCGGACCGGATCGCCACGTGCACCGCTCCCGCGTCCTGCGGTGTGGCGTTCTTGCCCGTCCCGATCGCCCAGACCGGTTCGTACGCTACGATCATCGTCGCCACGACGGCCGCGTCGACCCCTTTGACTGCTGCCCGGAGCTGACGGGTCACCACCTCGATCGTGAGCCCCTCTTCTCGCTGTGCGAGCGTCTCACCCACGCAGATGGTCGGCGTCAGTCCGGTCCGCAGTGCCGCTGCCACCTTCTTCCCCGTTTCGTCGTCCGTTTCACCGAACACATGGCGACGCTCCGAGTGCCCCACGAGCACGTGACGGGCGCCCGCACCACGCGCCAACGGCCCAGAGGTCTCACCGGTGAATGCGCCTTTGTCTTCCCAGTGGATGTTCTGCACGCCCGCCTCGAGGTCGGCGCGCTCCTTGATCGCCTGCACGACGACATGCAGTGATACCGCGGGCGGGAAGAACAGCACGCGGCGATCCTGTTGCCGTGCGTACTGTCCGAGGAACGTGCGCATGAAGGCGCCGGCATCGGCCGGGGCCTGATTCATCTTCCAGTTGGCCGCGAAGACCAGATTCTTCTTCATTGCCCCTCAGCGACGGTCGAGTGCGGCGACACCCGGGAGGACTTTCCCCTCGAGGAACTCCAACGAAGCGCCGCCGC
Source organism: Gemmatimonadaceae bacterium (assembly GCA_046153705.1). Taxonomy (GTDB): domain Bacteria; phylum Gemmatimonadota; class Gemmatimonadetes; order Gemmatimonadales; family Gemmatimonadaceae; genus Pseudogemmatithrix. The sequence continues at coordinate 45,385 of JBJXGK010000142.1, read as the reverse complement.
CGGTGGACACGTGACTCATCTGCTTCGCGAGCCCCGCCTCCTCCACCGCCGCCGCCGAATCCCCGCCACCGATGATCGTCGTGGCGCCCTTCCCCGTCGCCTCCGCCATGGCTCGTGCGACGGCGAGGGTGCCGACATCGAACGGCTTCGTCTCGAACACGCCCATGGGCCCGTTCCAGATGATCGTCTTCGCCGAGGCGATCGCCCGGGCATACGATGCCGCGCTCTCCGGTCCGATATCCAGCATCGCCTCGTCGCTCGGGATCTCGTCCCGCTTCACCGCATGCGCCTTGCTCCCCTCGGCGATGGCCGGCGCGACCACGGCGTCATGCGGCAGCGTGAGCCGGAATGCCGCCCGCTCCATGAGGTCCGCGGCCATCTCCACGCGGTCCGGTTCGACCAGCGACTTGCCCGTCTCGAGTCCCTGAGCCTTGTAGAAGGTGCAGGCCATCGCGCCACCGATCAGGATGCCATCGACCTTCGGCAGGAGCGCCTCGATCACATCGATCTTCCCGGAGATTTTCGACCCACCGAGGATCGCGATGAAGGGCCGCTTCGGCTTCTCGAGCGCGCCGCCGAGATAGTCGAGCTCCTTCTCCATCAGGAGGCCGGCCACGGCCGGCCGCAGATGCTGCGTCACGCCTTCGGTGGTCGCGTGCGCGCGATGTGCCGCGCCGAACGCGTCGTTGACGTAGAAGTCGCCCAAGGCCGCGAACGCCTTTGCCAGCGCGGGGTCGTTCTTCTCCTCTCCGGCCTCGAAGCGCGTGTTCTCGAGCAGGCACACCTCGCCGTCCTTGAGCGCACGCGTGGCGGCTTCGGCCTGGGCGCCCACGACGTGCGGCACGAACGTGACCGCCGTTCCGCCGAGCAGCTTGGCCAACACCGGCGCGACCGGCGCGAGCGTGTACTTGGGGTCCGGCTTGCCCTTGGGTCGTCCGAGATGCGAACAGAGCACCACCCGCGCTCCGCCCTTGAGCAGCGCCTGGATGGTCGGCACGGCCGCACGGACGCGTGTGTCGTCGGCGACACCGCCCGCGTCATCGAGCGGGACGTTGAAGTCCACACGGACCAAGGCGCGCTTTCCGCGCACCTCAGCCGGTGTGAGATCCTTGATCGTCTTGGTGTCCATGGTCAGGGCCTCAGAGCCCCTGGCCGATCTTCTCGATGAGGTCGACACAGCGCGAGGAGTAGCCCCACTCGTTGTCGTACCAGCCCGACACCTTCACCATCGTCCCGTCGATGACGTTGGTGTTCTTGGCATCGAGGATGCAGGAATGCGGATTGCCGATGTAGTCCACCGAGACCAGCTCCTCCTCGGTGTACGCGAGGATGCCCTTGAGCGACCCCTCGGCCGCCGCCTTAAAGGCCGCGTTCACTTCAGCGATGGTCACCGTGCGCTCCACCTCGACGGTGAGCTCGGTGAGCGAGACGTCTGGCGTCGGCACGCGGATCGCGATGCCGTCGATCTTGTTCTTCACCTCCGGGATCACCAACGCCGTCGCCTTCGCGGCGCCGGTCGTCGTCGGGATCATCGAGATGGCCGCCGCACGCGCGCGACGCAGATCCTTGTGCGGCAGGTCGAGGATGCTCTGGTCGTTGGTGTAGCTGTGGATGGTCACCATCGCGCCGTGCTTGAAGCCGAATGCGTCACGGATGACCTTCACCATCGGCGCGAGACAGTTGGTCGTGCAGCTCGCATTGGAGATGATGTGGTGCTTCGCAGCGTCGTACTTCCCGTCGTTCACGCCGAGCACGATGGTGATGTCCTCGGCCGTCGCCGGCGCCGAGATGATCACCTTCTTCGCTCCGCCGGTGAGATGCTTCTTCGCATCGTCGGCCTTCGTGAAGCGGCCGGTCGCCTCGAGCACGATGTCGACGCCCAGGTCCTTCCACGGCAGCAACGAGGGATCCTTCTCCTTCAAGACCTTGATCCGGTCGCCGGCGACCATGATCGAGTCGGCGTCGTGCGTGACGATGCCATCGAACTGGCCGTGGACCGAGTCGTACTTGAAGAGGTGCGCGAGGGTCTTCGTGTCCGTGAGATCGTTGATCGCGACGAAGTTGATGTTCGCGCCGCGCTCCTTCGCTGCGCGGACGACTTGACGACCGATGCGACCGAAACCGTTGATGCCGACGCGGAGTGCCATCGTGTTCATGCTCCTGGAGGACTAGCGTTGAGTGTCGTGGGTGCTGCGGGCCCGCCCGAACGTCACGTAGCTCATGGTGCGTGCCCCTGCCGAGAAAAGTACGCTCGCGCACGCGTTCAGCGTCGCGCCGGTGGTGAGGACGTCGTCCACGAGGATCACGTGCCGGCCTCGCAGCGTCGGGGCGTACGTCGAATCCGCAATAAACGCGCCGTGAACGTTCGCCAAGCGCTCCCCGGGAGTCAATCGCGTCTGACTGCCGGTCGCACGCACACGCTGCAACACGTGCGGCCACATCGGCACACGCCAGTGTGGCGCGAGCGCGCTGGCGAGCCGCTCGGCCTGGTTGAACCCGCGCGCGCGAGCCTTCACCGAGGCGAGCGGCACCGGGATCACCGCCGAGCGCTCCGCCACGACGTCCTCCGGCCATGTCAATCGCGCCAGCCGCGCTGCCATGTCGTGCGCGACACCGGGCCATCCCTCGTACTTGAGCGCAGAGACGATCGCCGACGCCGTCTCGTCGGGGACCCAGCAGAACGATCGCGCGGCGCGCACGAATGCCGGCAGCAACGCGCACCCCGGACAGCTCCCTCGGGTCGGCACCGGATGCCCGCAGCGTGTGCACTGCGGGTGACGGAGTCTCGGCACACGTGTCCAACACCGCCCGCAGATCATGCCGCCGTCCGTACCGTCCATCACGCCGTCACACGCGGCGCAGGCGCGCGGAAATACGAACTGCAGCAGCGCCGACGAGGCGCGGCTTAGTGTGATTCCGGTGCGCGGATCGATCGCCACATCGCCTCGCGGTCCGGCGCGACGCCGAACCACCGCTCGAAGGCGAGCGCGCCCTGCTCCACCAGCATCGGGAGACCGTCATCCGAGCGCAGACCGCGTGCGCGGCAAGCCTTCACGAACGGTGTGCGCCCGCGACGATACGTGAGGTCGAGAACCGCGACCGACGCCGGGATCATCCCCGGCGCGATCGGCATCAATGCGCCATCCAGGCCTAGCGGCGTCGCGTTGATCAGCAGATCCGTCCCCGACACGGTGTCGATCTCGCTCGGCACCACGTCCACGACGCCGCTGAATCGCGCCGCGAGCTGTTCGGCCCGCTCGCGATTGCGCGCATGCAGCACGATCTTCGAGTCCGGCCAGCGTTCCACGGCTGCGCACACCGCCGCGGCGGCGCCCCCCGCCCCGAGCACACCGACCCGGAGCACCTGGGGCCGACGCTCAAGAAGTCGCTCGACCGCGAACTCGAATCCGCCCACATCCGTGTTGTCGCCGACGAGCCCGACGCGGCCGTCAGGCAGTTCTTCGGTCCAGAACGTATTCACCGCCCCCACGCGTTCGGCGAGCGCGGTCCGACGCACGCACCACGGGTACACCGCTTCCTTGTGGGGCGCCGTGACGTTGCCGGCCGCGCGCGCATCCACGAGCAGGCCGAGCATGGCGTTGAGGTCGCTCGGCGCCACATCGAGCGCCTCGTAGGTGAGCGGGATGCCCGCGGCCACGAGCGCAGCGTTCTGGAACACCGGCGAGAGCGAGTGCGACACCGGGTGGCCGAGCAGCACCAGACGGCCGGGAAGCGGCTTGGTCGTGTCGCTCACGCGCCCTCCACCGTTCGCTCGCGCATGATCCGGTCGAAGACGAGGCCGATCGTGCGTTCGAGTTCGGTGTACGTCTCGCGATAGGTATCGAGGTCGCCGCCGAACGGATCCAGCACCGGGCGTCCGTCGCTCGAGCGCGCCGCGTAGTCGGTGAGCAGGTGCGTACGGGCGTCGCCCCCGAGCACCGTGGCGCGATCGCGGTGATGCGCGCTCATCACGAGGATCAGATCCGCGTCGGCGACGATCTCGCGCGAGAGCACGCGCGCGCGATGCCCGTTGAGGTCCAGCCCGTGCTCGAGCGCGACCAGGAGGGCACCATCGGACGCCGGCGCGTTCTCCCACGCGCTCGTGCCCGCGCTCCCGACCACGAGATCGACAAGCCCGCGCTCCGACGCCAGCCGACGCGCGATCGCCTCGGCCATCGGACTGCGGCAAGTGTTCCCGGTGCAAACGAACAAGAGGTGCATTAGCGGTCTCCGACCAACTCGGGGACGGTCTGCCGTAAAGTAGCAGCCGACAGCGCACCGGGACGGACCACGCGCGGATGACGTCCGGTGCAGTCGACGACGGTCGACGGCTCGGAGGGAGGCAGGCGCCCACCATCCAGCAGACGGATAGTCCCGCGACCGATGTGCTGGCCCCACTGTGTGAGAATCTCTCCGGCGGTCACCGCCGGCGGTTGCCCGGGCAGGTTGGCGGAGGTACTCGTGATGGGATCTCCAAGCGCGGCGATCAAGCGCTGCAACCCCGCGTGCGGTGTCCACCGGACGGCGATGCCACCTTCGGGACCGCGGAGGCGCTCAGGGATGCGTCGTTCGCCACCCGGCAGGACGAGGGTGAGCGGACCCGGCCAGTGCCGCGCCGCCAGCATGCTCGCCGAGTGCGTGAGGTGGAGCCCGAGCCGTGCGAGCATCTGCGTGTCGGAGAGGAGGAGCAAGAAGGGTTTGGCCGGTGGACGCTTCTTCAAAGTCACCAACGCGTCCACGGCGTCACGGTCGATCATCGTGCCGAAACCGTAGACCGTCTCGGTCGGGTACGCGAGGATCCCGCCCGACTGCAGATGCGCGATCGTCCCGGCGATCGAGGATTCGACCTCCTCGGCCGACCAGAACGGGACACCGCGCGGCTCGGGCACCGTTACTCCGGCACCGCGTTGAGCGCGTCGGCGCGCGCGAAGTCGGCTTCTTCGGTCACCTTCATGGCGCGCTCGCTCCCGCGCACGACGCGCACTTCGAGCCCCAGCCGCTCGCAGAGCGCGGCATCATCGGTCGCGGTCGCATGGGCGCCGTCCCGGATCGCCTCGCGATGCGCCCGGACGATCATCTCCCGCGGGAAGCCCTGCGGCGTCTGGGCGCGCCAGAGGCCGTCGCGCGGCACGGTGGCGGTGATGCGACCCTCGGCGTCCACCGACTTGAGCGTGTCGACCACCGGCAGCGCGGCGATCGCGCCGACGCCCTGCCGAGCACCCTCGACGACACGATCGATCATCTCGGCGGAGACCAACGGGCGCGCGGCATCGTGCACGAGCACGATCCTGCATTCCTGGGGAAGATCCTCGAGCCCGTTCGCCACACTCTCGGCCCGGTGTTTCCCGCCCACCGAGATGAGCAGGCGCTCGGCGTCGCTCTGGAAGATCCACGGCGGCGGATCCCCCGCATACTGACGCGGCAGCACGACCACGACCATCGCCACATCCGCGCGGGCCTGGAAGGCCTGCAGCGAGTGCAGCAGCATGGGTTTGCCGGCGACCCAGCGGAGTTGCTTGAGTTCACCGCCGCCCACGCGGGAGCCGGTGCCGCCCGCGACGATCACCACACCGACGTCGCGCGGCACACGCGGCGCCGGCCCCGATGCCACACCGTCAGGCGCGTTCGGCAACGGTCCGCGACTCATCGGAAGAGCTCGCGGAACAAGGTCCCGATGTCCGGCACCCCGCGCACCTTCAGCGACTTGGGTGCGCGCCGCGGCACGCTGCGCTCCGATACGTACGCGATCGACATCCCGAGCTTCTCCGCTTCGAGCAACCGCCGCTCGGCCTGCGAAACTCCCCGCACTTCGCCGGCGAGTCCCACCTCGCCGATGAACACGGCGTCGGCGGGGAGTGTCTTGTCGTAGACACTCGACGCGAGCGCCACCGCCACGGCGAGGTCGCCCGCCGGCTCCACGATCCGCACGCCACCGACCACGTTCAAGAACACGTCGAGCTGTGCGAACGAGAGCCCGGCGCGTTTGTCGAGCACGGCGAGCAGGAGCGCGAGGCGTCGGCCATCGTAGCCGGTGCTCACGCGCTGCGGAGTGCCGAAGCCGGCCTTGGCCGCGAGACCCTGCACTTCGAGGAGCATCGGCCGCGTGCCCTCGAGCAGGCAGGTCACGGCACTGCCGCTCGCGCGCGCGTCGCTGCGCTCGCTGAGGAACAGCGCGCTCGGGTTCTCCACCGCTTCGAGGCCCTGTACCGTCATCTTGAACACGCCGATCTCGTCGACCGAGCCGAACCGGTTCTTGGTCGCGCGCAACACGCGATGGTCCGCAGTGCCTTCTCCCTCGAAGTAGAGCACCGTGTCGACGATGTGTTCGAGCGTCTTGGGCCCCGCGATGCCGCCGCCCTTGGTCACGTGGCCCACCACGAACACCGCGGTGCCGCTCTCCTTGGCGAAGCGCATGAGGCGTGCAGCGCACTCGCGTACCTGCCCCACGTTGCCGGGCGCCCCTTCGAGATCACCCGTGAACACCGTCTGGATGGAGTCCACGACCATGACCGCCGGACGCACCGCCGCAGCCGTCGCGAGGATCGTCTCGAGGTTGGTCTCGCCGAGCAGTTGCACCGCGCCGGCCTCCGGTGCGAGGCGGTCGGCGCGCAACTTCACCTGCAGAGGCGACTCTTCTCCGCTCACGTAGAGCGACGCATGACCCGCGGCTTCGAGCCGCGCGGCCACCTGCAACAGGATGGTGCTCTTCCCGATACCGGGCTCACCGCCCACCAGCACCATCGCGCCTGGAACCACACCACCGCCGAGCACGAAGTCGAACTCCGCGATGCCGGTGGCGAGCCGCTGCGTCTCGCTTCCCACCACGTCGCGCAGTCGCGGTGTGACGGCGACGCTGCCACCGTCGCCGAACGCCGTGCTCCCCGCGCGTCGGCGCGCGGCCGCGGCGCCCTTCGCCGCCGTGACCTTGGGCGCCGCCATCTCCTCGACGAGCGTGTTCCACTCGCCGCAGGTGTCGCAGCGGCCAGCCCAGCGCAACGACTCCGCGCCGCACTCGGTGCACCGGTAGACGGACTTGGTCTTCACGGCTGCCGCGCGGTCCAGTTCTCGAATCGCGTGTGCTGTTTGCGGAAGTGCATCTTCACGAATCCGGTCGGACCGTTACGCTGCTTGGCCATGATGACCTCGGCGTAGCCGTCGAGCGGGATGTCGGTGGTGCCCGGCACCATGCGTGCGTTCCCCTGCTCGTCGTACGGTCGCTCGTTCATCTCAGGACGGTAGATGAACAGGACCACGTCGGCGTCCTGCTCGATGGCGCCCGAGTCGCGGAGGTCGGAGAGCTGCGGCTTGCGGTTCTCGCCACCGCGCTGCTCGGAGGCGCGCGAGAGCTGCGAGAGGGCGACCACCGGCACGTTCAGTTCCTTGGCCAGCGCCTTGAGCGAGCGCGATATCTGCGAAACTTCCTGCTGCCGGTTCTCGGAGTTGGCCGGACCCGACACGAGCTGCAGGTAGTCGACGATGATCAGCTTGATGTCCGCCTGACTCTTCAACCGCCGTGCACGCGAGCGCAGCTCGAGTACGCTCAAGCCGGGCGTGTCGTCGATCCAGATGGGCGCCTGGCCGAGCAGGGCCGCCGCCTTCGCGAGATTCGACGCGTCTTGCGCGGTGAGTGCGCCGGAGCGCAACCGTTGTGCATCCACATAGCCCTCCGAGGCGAGCATACGCATCAGGAGGGACTCAGTACTCATTTCCAATGAGAAGATCGCCGTCGGAACATTGCCTTCGATGGCCGCGTATTGCGCGGCGTTCAGTACGAACGCGGTCTTCCCCATCGACGGACGTGCCGCGATGATGATCAGATCGGACGGCTGGAAGCCGAGCGTCATCTTGTCGAGGTCGACAAACCCGGAGGGCACACCGGTGAGATTGCCGCCCGAGGTGCGCAACTGCTCGATGCGCTCCATCGCCGACCACAACAACGACTTGATCTTGACGAAGCCCTCGCTGCCGCGGCTGTCGTTCAGTTCGAGGATCTTATGCTCGGCCATGTCGAGCAGCTCGGCGACGTCGGCCGGACTCTCGTGTCCTTCGCGCACCAGATTCGTCGCCGTCTCGATCAGGCGACGGCGTAGCGCCTTCTCGCGCACGATGCGGCAGTGATGCTCGACGTTCGCCGCCGTGGGCACCTCGTCGAGCAGCCCACCGATGTACTCCTTGCCGCCGGCGCCCGCGAGATCGCCCCGCTGCTCGAGTTCATTGCCGAGCGTCAGCGGGTCGACCACCGCGCCGGTCGCGTGCACCGCCATCATCGCGCGGAACAGCCGTCGATGACCCTCGCGATAGAACATGTCCTCCGTGACGAGCTCGGCGGCCGCGACGATCGCGTCTACCGTGAGCATCATCGCGGCGAGGACGGCGCGCTCCGCGTCCTCCGACCACGGGGGCCGGCGGTCACGGTACGCATCGGACGACGCCGATTTAGGCGCGATCGAAAATTCGTCGGGCGAGCTGGACATCGTCCCAGGCCGGGCGCTTCCAAGAGGGATTCCGCAGGAGTGCGGCAGGATGATATGTGGCGACCAGCGGGATCCCGTGATACGTGTGCTCGATCCCCCGCAGTTTGCCGATGGTGGAATCTGTCTCCAGCAACGTCTGCGCGGCAAACGTACCGAGCGCGAGGATCACCTTGGCGTCGAGCAACTCCAACTGCCGCAACAAGAACGGGCGACACGCGACGATCTCCTCGCGGGTCGGATTGCGATTCCCCGGCGGCCGATGCTTGAGGACGTTGCAGATGAAGACGTCCTCCCGCTTGAACCCGATGGCTTCGAGGATCTTGGTGAGCAGTTCGCCGGACTTGCCGACGAACGGGCGCCCCAGCTCGTCTTCCGTCGCACCCGGCGCTTCTCCCACGACCACGAATCGCGCCTGCGGATTCCCCTCGCCAGGCACGTGATTGAGTGCGGTCGACGACAACGAGCAGCCCTTGCAGGTGGCGATCGCCGCGGCGACCGCGGCGAGGTCACCGAGATGCGAGAGGCCGGAACCCGCCGATCCGGCTCCGATGGTGAACGCGCGCTCAGCGGACACCGGCTCCTGCGGAGTGGGTGCCGAGGGCGTCGGCGCGCTCGGTGTCTCCGCGTTCACAGACCGCAGAGCGGCGCGCCAGTCGCCGTCCTTCGCCGCTTCCTCCGCCGCTCGTCTCATCGCAGAGTCCGGCCGCGCCGGCGGTTCGCTCGGCATGGCATTCGCGCCGGGCATCGCGGCACCGCTCGTCGCGCCTCCCGGAGCGGCCCGTGTCGGCGTCGCGGGCGGTGTTGCTCCCAGCGTGAGCACCTTGAGCGCATCCTCGACGCTCAGCGTGTCGAGCACGAACTCGCTCTCGCCGAGCTCACGCCGCTGTTCGAGGTACTGCCGCAACCGCTCGCGCGGATCGTTCACAGCAAGGCCTCGATCCGGTCGAGGATCGCGTCGGCGACGACCGTCTTCGGCAGCAGGGCGAGTTCCTCGGCGCCGCCGTCCTTGCTGATGATCGTCACACGATTGGTATCGTAGCCGAACCCCGCACCGACCTCGCGCGCGCTGTTCGCGACGATGAGATCGAGTCCCTTCTTCGCGATCTTCTCGCGCGCGTGGTCGAGCACATGGTCCGTCTCGAGCGCGAAGCCCACCGCGACCATCCCCGCCTTTCGCGCCTCGCGCGTGCTGGCCAGGATGTCCGGTGTCGTCTCGAGCGTGATCGTCTCCTGCTGACCACGCTTCTTGATCTTCGACGTGGCGATCGTCGCCGGACGGAAATCAGCCGGTGCCGCCGCCATCACGAGCACATCGGCAGCGGCGACCGCGCGCGCGACCGCGTCGGCCATCTGCTGGGTGGTCTCGACGGATTCGGCCATCGCTCCCACCGGGAGGGCCGCCGCGAGCGGGCCATGGATCACGTGCACCTCGGCACCACGCCGCCATGCGGCCGCCGCGAGTGCGACGCCCATCTTGCCGGTGGAGTGGTTGGAAAGGAAGCGCACCGGATCGAGCGGTTCACGCGTCGGTCCCGCGGTCACGACAACGCGCTTGCCCGCGAACTTGCCACGCGGCTCGATCAGGCGCGCTGCGTGCGCCACGATGGTCTCGGGTTCCTGCATGCGTCCCTGCCCCGCACCCTCATCGGGCGACGCGAGCGGTCCGACGCCGGGATCAAGCAGGTATTTTCCCGCCGCGCGCAGCGTCGCACAGTTCGCCTGCACCGCCGCGGCGGCCCACATCTTGTCGTTCATCGCCGGGACGAGGAGCACGGGCGCCTCCGTCGCCAGCAGCGTCGCCGAGAGCAGATCGTCCGCATGCCCATGCGCGACGCGCGCCAGGAAGTCCGCCGTGGCGGGCGCTACCACGACCAGATCCGCGTCCTTGGCAAGCCGGATGTGATCGAGCGCGTGCCCTTCGGCGATCAGTGCACTGTGGGCCGGTCGCCCGGTCAGGGCCTCGAACGTGATGGCGCCGATGAACTCACGGGCCGACCGCGTGAGCACCACATCCACCGTGGCGCCCGCCTGCGTGAGCAGACGAGCGAGCCACGCGGACTTGTAGCTGGCGATCCCCCCGGTGACGCCGAGGAGGACACGCCGGCCGTCGAAGGGCCGCACGCGGGGCCGCTCCGAACCGTGGAGCGGTTACTCGCCCTTTGGGCGACGGCGCGGCACCACGCGGTACTCGATCTCTCCACCGGAGAGATCCTCGAGCGCGCGCGTCGTCAGCTTCTTCTCACCCGACTTCGAGCGATCGCGCGGGAATTCGTTCAACACACGGGAATACTTCGCCGCGACGAGCACGGAGAGGTACTTGTTGGTCGCGTGCTTGGTGACTTCGGACGGCGTGAACACTTGCATGGGAACCTCGGAGGACGGACGACAAGGCACGGACGACGGACACTCGCGACGACTTACGGCTTCGACTGCTCGAGGCGATCCAACCCCTCGATCAAACGGGCGACGACGGCATCGACTTCGCCACCCAACGCGGGAAGTCGCTCCCGCTTCACACTTTCTTCGTCGATGATCCGGCCCACTCCGGCGACCGCGTGCGCCAGATCATCGTTCACCACCACATGCTGATACCGCTCGGCATCCATCAACTCGGTCCTTGCGTTCTTCAGCCGCAGTGCCAGGGCACCTTCGCTCTCCGACTTCCGCCCCAACAACCGCGCGACGAGCACCTCGACCGACGGCGGCACGATGAAGATCGTGACCGTCTCGGGGAACGCGGAGACCACCTGCCGCGCGCCCTGCACGTCGATATCGAGCATGACGTGCCGCCCTTCACGCATCACCTTCTCCACTTCGCGGCGCAAGGTCCCGTAGCGATTCCCGTGCACCTCCGCCCACTCGGCGAACTCGCCTCGCGCGACCCGCTTGTCGAACTCCGCACGCGGCAGGAAGTGGTAGTCCACCCCATCCTGCTCCCCGCTGCGCGGGGCGCGGGTCGTGCACGAAATCGAATACCCGACATCCGTCCGTTCGGCGAGCAACGCGCGCGCGATGGTGGACTTCCCACCCCCCGACGGCGCCGACAAGACGACCGGGAAGGGTCGCGGCGTCACTCGAGGTTCTCCACCTGCTCGCGGATACGTTCCAACTCTTCCTTGATCGCGACCACGTCCTGCAGCATCGGCGCATCGTTCGCCTTGCTGCCGGTCGTGTTCGCCTCTCGCAACAACTCCTGCAGCAAGAACCCGAGTCGCTTCCCCACGGGTTCCGCGTCTTGCGCTCCCAACGTCTCACGGAACGCCGCGATATGCGAGGCGAACCGATCGAGTTCCTCTCCGACGTCGAGCTTGTCTGCCAGAATCGCGATCTCCTGCGCCAAGCGCTGGGGATCGACCGCGACACCGCCGGCCAACCGCTCCACGTTCTCCCGCAGCCGCGTGCGCTGCGCTTCCATCCGCTCCGGCGCCCGCGCCGCCAAGCGTCCGACCGCCGCCTCGATCAACGAAAGCCGCTCGCCGACGAACGCCGCGAGCCGCGCCCCCTCGGCTTCACGCATCACTTGCAAGGCCTGCGCGGCAGCGTTCACCACCGCCAACAGCTCCGCCACCGTGCCTTCGCTCAGCGAGTCGTCGTCGCGACCCAGGCGCACCACGTCGGGCATGCGCAGTACCGTGGCCACGTCGATCTCCCCGCCAAGCCCGTGTTCCGTCTGGAGCCGCCGGAGCGACTCCGCATACCGCCGGAACCGCTCCTCATCGATCACCGCGCCCAACTCTTCGTTCCGCTCGACCCGAGCGAACGCGGTCACGTGCCCGCGTGCGATCCTCAGCCGAAGCGCCTCCCGAACCTCACCTTCCCACTGCGAGAGCGAAGACGGGAGCTTCAGACTCGGATTGAAGAACCGATGGTTCACGGAGCGCAGCTCCACGCTGACGCGCGAGCCGCCGACCGGCCCATCGGCCGCTCCGAAACCAGTCATGCTTCGAATCATCTTAGCCTGATAAGTTACTCTGCCGTCTGGACTTGGGCAAGGTTTGCGATCAACCCGAACACGGGGCTCCGCTCAGTTCCAGAACTCCCAGCGGACCCCGTACAACTGCACCAAACGAGGCATGAGATAGCCCGGGACGGTCTCATAGACGGCACCCGTCGAGTTCTGGTTGTACCAAAAGACGTACGCCGTCCCGATGCGCATCTCGAGAGCGGTGCCGAACCACCCTTTGCCTTCCGCCCGGGCGAATCCGCCCGAACCGTCCGGCGCCTCCACGGCGCCCCGGTAGTCGTGAGTGACCGCCGCAGACAGATGGAACGTCCGGCGCTTGATCTGGCGCTCGAACCCGCTCGCCACGCGGAGCTCCGCATGACTCTCCACACTCGGGCGGTACGGCACGTCCTCGGACCACTGCACGCCGTGCCACACGAACGAGAACGGCCCGCGGATCCGGCCGCTCAGCGACCCGAACACGCCGGTGCTCGCTTCACGGTCGAGTGCCGCATACAGCGTGTCGAACACGGGCATGCCGGGCATCAATCCCGCGGAACGCCGGACCACGCCGCCCGACACCCAACGCCCGAAGAGCCGTGCCGCGACCTCGGCACGGGAACTCATGCGCTCCGAGCCCTGCACCGTCGTGTTGGTGGGCGTGTGGATGCCGTGCGAGACGGCCACATGCACCCACGGCAGCGGCATGAGCGCGAGTTGCGCGTCGACGCGCCGCGTCGAGTCGCCACCGGCGAGGTCAGCGGTGGCGCCGAGCGCGAACCACGACCGCTCCCAGCCCGCGTGGACCGAAGGTGAGACGCGCTGTTCACCGCCCTGCACCCGCATGCGGGCCGTCGCGGAGAGACGCGCTCCCCAGCGCGTCACCCCGGCGCTCGCGACATACTGGGTCTGCGAACGTGCGGTATCGGCCCCGGCCGTGGAGTCGCCCGTCTCCTCATGGCGCAAGCCGGCGGCGATCGCCTGTGCCCAGAATCCGCTGCTGTCGGCATTGCCCCACGCCGCTCGGAGATATCCCACCGCATCGTTGCCATCGAACCCACCGATCGCGTTCGTGACGGGCGTGCCCGCGAGGACGTTCCGTGTGGTGGGGTTCTTCTTCCGCCCGAGGCGCGTGGCCACCAGATCGACGGTGAGTCGGCCTCGGGCGAAGCCACCGCGACCGAACGCTGCCAGTGCATCACCGTCACCCGCAGTCCGCACACTGGTCGTGGAGTACTGTTGAGCAGCGACCTGCAACACGCCGCCGCTCTGCATACGCTTGCCGAAGAAGCCACGGTACAGGTTCGATTGCTCCGAGCCGGTCACGATGTCCGTCCGCGTCTGCGGCGTCGTCAAGCGGACACGCCACGAGCGGAGATGCACGCGGAGTTCGACCGCGGTCCTCTCCAGCGCGACCTCCTCGAGCGACCAGAGTTGGATGACGGAAAGATCCGGCGTGCCGCCGTCACGGGGATCGAGGCCGTCGAGCTCCACGCCGTCGAGGAACACACGGACACGCCCCAACTCGCCGAACCACGAGGTCGCGGTGGACGCGGCGATGAAGCCGGTGTGGAACGTCGTCACACCTTCCACCTGGGCGAGCAGCTGCGGGAGTGTCAGTGCACCCGACTCGAAGATGGCCTGCCGGTCCCAGATCGTACGGCGGCCGCGGATCTCCGGTCCCACGGGCCGGAACGACACGGCGATCGGCGCTTTCACCGTGTCCTTGGGCACGGTGTCCGCTTTCGCCTTCCCGTCGAACGTGGTGTCGCCCTCGACCCCGAGCGGCACGACCGGCGCCCCAGGGCGAGGCGCGGCCGTCGGGGGCGGCGCCGGTGGCACACGCTTGGGAAGCGTGTCCGTCTGTTGTGCGGCCAACGGGGCGGCGAGCAGCACCGCCCCAAGCAGAAGCACCAATCTCAGCGCGCTCTCCCGCGCACGAACTCCACGAACGTGCGCACGGGCGTGCCCGTCGGCCCCTTGGGCATCACCACCAGATCGCCCTCGGCGTACGCAGTCCCGGCCACATCCAGGTGCACCCACGGCATGCCCTCGGCGAATTCGGCAAGGAAGAGCGCTGCGGTGATGGTGCCCGCCCCGCGCCCCCCGATGTTCCGGATATCGGCCACATCGGACTTGATCAGTTCCTTGTACTCCTCGAACATCGGGAGTTGCCATCCGACCTCTCCGCCCCGCTGGCCAGCCGCGAGGACTTCGTCGATCACGGCTTGGTCATTGCCCATCACGCCGACCGTGGTGTTGCCCAGCGCGACCACACACGCGCCGGTGAGCGTCGCCGCATCCACGACGGCCTGCGGCTTGTACCGTTTGGCGTAATGCAACACGTCGGCGAGGACGAGCCGCCCTTCGGCGTCCGTGTTCTGAATCTCGATGGTCTTGCCGTTGCTCGCGCGGACCACGTCACCCGGCTTCATGGCCTCACCGCCCAGCATGTTGGTGGTGGAGCCGATGAGTCCGACCACGTTGATGCGGAGCTTCATCCGGGCGATCGCTTCGATGGCGCCGAGGACACCGGCCGCACCCGACATGTCGAACTTCATGAGCTCCATCTGCGCGGCAGGCTTGATCGAGATGCCGCCCGAGTCGAAGCAGAGGCCTTTGCCGACCAGTGCCACCGGTGCTTCCCCGCGACGACCGCCTTTGTACTCGAGCACGATGAGCTTGGGGTCCTGCGTCGTCGCCTGCGCGACGGCGAGGAGCGAGAACATCTTCATGCGCGTCATCTCCCGGCGACCGAACACCTTCACGGTGAGGCGATGCCGCTTGCCGATGTCGCGCGCCGTGCGGGCGAGGTACTCGGGCGTGCAGATGTTGCCAGGGAGCATCGCGAGCCGGCGGGTGATGCGCTGGCCCTCCGCCACCGCGATGCCAGCGGCGAGCGCGGGCTTCGCGCCGCGCACGTCACCGACGAACACACTCACACCGCTCAACGGCTTCTTCCGCTTCGCGGCTGGTGCCGGCGTGTGCAGTTCCTTGAACTCCCACGCGCCGAGGGAGAGACCGACGACCGCACCTTCGAGGGCCGCGCCGGTGAGGTCGGCGGCCCAGAACGCCGCCCGCCCGACGCCGAGCGCGTTGGCCTTGCGACCGGCCAGCGCCGCCGCGCGCGTGAGACCCTTCACCGCCTCACCGCTCCCGGTGCCGACCAGCAGCACGCGCTCCGGCCCCGCCCCCGGTGCGAAGAGCAGCAACGTCTCATCCTTGCCGCCTTGGAAGTCCTTGCGGCGGATCGCGCGCGAGAGGGCACCATCGTAGCGCTTGTCGAGTGCCGCGAGCGCCCGCGGCATCGACGGCTCACTCGGCAGCGCGACGATGAGCAGCGGAGTGGCGGCACGGGCCGGATCCCCGGCTCGCGCGTCGAAAGCGATGGACATCAGGCCATCCCCTTGATGATCGCGTCGCCGAAGCCGGTGGTGGAGACCTCCGTCGCACCGGTCATCTGCCGCGCGAGATCGTACGTGACGGTCTTCGCGGTGATCGCCTTCTCGAGCCCGGTGATGATGAGCTTCGCCGCGTCATCCCAGCCCATGTGCTCGAGCATCATGACACCCGAGAGGATCACCGAACCCGGGTTGATCTTGTCGAGCCCCGCGTACTTGGGCGCCGTGCCGTGCGTCGCTTCGAACACCGCCGCGGCATCACCCACGTTCCCACCCGGCGCGATGCCGAGCCCGCCGACTTCCGCTGCCAGCGCGTCGGAGATGTAGTCGCCGTTGAGATTGGGCGTCGCGACGACCGAGTATTCCTCCGGGCGCAGCAGGATCTGCTGGAACATCGAGTCGGCGATGCGGTCCTTGAGCACCACGGCATCGGCGCGCGCGTTGTTGCCGGCCGAGCTCAAATCACCTTCGGCGACCACCTGCCCGGCGAACTTCTCCTTCGCGAGCTCATAGCCCCAGTCGCGGAACCCGCCCTCGGTGAACTTCATGATGTTGCCCTTGTGCATCATCGTCACCGACGGCTTGTGGTGCTTGAGCGCATAGCGGATCGCCATCTCGATCAGGCGCTTGGACCCGAATGCCGACATCGGCTTGATGCCGATCGCCGACTCGGGGCGGATCTTCTTGCCGAACTCCTTCTCGATGAACACACGGAGCTTCTCCGCTTCGGGCGTGCCGGCCTTGAACTCGATGCCGCTGTAGACGTCTTCGATGTTCTCGCGGAAGATCACCATGTTGACCTTGCCCGGGTGCTTCACCGGCGCGCCCACGCCCTCGAAGTAGCGCACAGGGCGGATGCACGCGTAGAGGTCGAGTTCCTGACGCAACGCGACGTTCAGCGAGCGGATGCCACCGCCGACCGGCGTGGTGAGCGGGCCCTTGATGGCGACCTTGAACTCGCGCACGGCTTCGAGCGACTCCGCCGGCATCCATTCGCCAGTGGTGGTGTGCGCTTTCTCGCCGGCGAGCACTTCCATCCAGTGGATCCGCTTCTTGCCCGCATAGGCGCGCTCCACCGCCGCGTCGAACACGCGCACGCTCGCCCGCCAGATATCCGGGCCGGTGCCGTCGCCTTCGATGAACGGGATGATCGGCTGGTCCGGCACGCGGAAGTGCCCGCCGGACGCTTCGATTCGCTCGCCCTTGGCGGGCACCTTGGCATGCTTGTAGGTCGTCATTGATCCACTGGTCGAGAGTTGTGCCGGGGAAAGCTAGGCCGCGCGACGCGAGGAGCAAGCGCTCACCGGCCGATCAGACGACACGGTCGCGTGGCGGCGCGCCAGCGAAGAACGTGAAGAGATTCTCCATCGCACGCAGCCCCATGGCCTCACGCGACTCCACAGTCCCGCTGCCCTGATGCGGCAGCAGTACCACGTCGTCGCGTCGTAGGAGCCCCGGATGGACGGCCGGTTCGTGCTCGAAGACATCGAGCGCGGCCCCGGCGAGCCGCCCGCGCTCCAATGCGTCGACGAGCGCCGCTTCGTCCACCACGTCACCACGCGCCGCGTTGATGAGCACGGCTTCCGGGCGCAGCAGCGCGAGGGCCCGCGCATCGAGCAAGTGCCGTGTCTCAGGGGATGCTGGACAGTGCAAGGAGAGGATGTCGACGCGCGGCAGCAGTGCGTCGAGCGCTGGCACGAACTCCACCCCGCCGCGGAGGGCCGGGTCCGTCGGAATCGTCCGGGTCCACGCCAGCACGTGCATCCCGAAGCCCAGCCGCGCTCGCTGAGCCACCGCGCGCCCGATCCGACCGAAGCCGACGATTCCGAGCGTCCTCCCGCTCAGCCGTCGGCCGAGCAGGTGCGTCGGTCGCCAACCCGTCCATCGACCGGCGCGGAGTTCGCGCTCCCCTTCAGCCGAACGGCGCAAGAGCGTGAGCATGAGGAGGATCGTGAGATCCGCCGTGTCCTGGGTCAGGACATCAGGCGTGTTCGTCACGACGATGCCCGCAGCGGACGCGGCTTCGAGTGCGATGTGGTTCACGCCGACGCCGAAGTTGGCGATGATCCGGCACCGCCATGGCGGCGCCCCCGCGCTTCGAGCGAAGAACGACGCCGGCATGCGATCGGTGACGGTGGGCAGGATCGCATCGCATTCGGCCAAGCCGCGCGCCAGCGCCTCGGGCGTGAGCGGTGCGTCGTCCTCGGCGAGCTGCACATCGAAACGCGCACGGAGCTCGGCCTCGACACGTACCGGCAACCGGTGCGTCACGAGCACCCGCTCGCGAGCCTCCGGGACACTGTGCTGGCTCATCCGATCGGTTGCTCGAGGCTTTGCGCGAGTTCGGTCGCCAGCGTCGAGGCCTCGCGACGGCGTCGTTCGAAGAGTCGGCGGAAGACGTGGCGGGCCGCGAACCAGCTCGAGAGCGGTGCCAGCGGCGCCCCGATCGCCAGCAACGGTGCCGCGTTCACGACGCTGGCGATCACGACGAACGCGCCCATGAGTCCGACGCCGATCCCGGCGCCGAAGTATCCAGCGATATCGTGTCCGAGGTCCTCCTCCACGCGGAGCACGGTCTTGCCCACACGCACGGCCAGCGAGACTGCGATGCGGCGTCCCTGTGGAGCGGCCGCCCCGGGCGGCAGAGAACTCCACGTCACGCCGCGTGGAGTGGCGCTCACCACGCCCGTCATGCCGAAGCGGCGACGGATCTCATCGGTCACGGCGTCAAACTCGGTCGCCGGGATCTCGCGTGGGATGATCCGCTCCTCAACCAGCCGAGCCGGTGCCCCGAGCCACGGCGAGGTGCGGAGCGCCTCGGGAGTCGCCAACTCCGAGGCCGCGCGTCGCACCGCGTCGGCGCTGATGCCCGCCTCCTCGGCCGCCGCCACCAACTGGGCGAGCGTGACACCGTCGGTCGCCTCGGCGACGGCGGTCGGTACGATGGGCTGCAGCTCGACCGCTCGCTGCAGGATGCGCGAGGTCTCGGCGCGATCGAATCGACGGTCTGCCGGAACGGGGCTGAGGGAGCGCTCCTCGGGCGAATCGGAATCTGCCATGGGCCTGCGCCGTGTCACGATGCGCGCGATGAATGTTGGTGTGGGATCCCGTCGAATGTAGCTTCCGGGCATGGCGACGCCCACCGCAGCCCCAGCCGATCTGCCGACTCCTGCCACGCGCGTGGGCCGCGCGCTGCTGCTGCACTGCCCCGACTGCGGCAGCAGCGGGATCTTCCGCCATTGGCTGCATCTCAAGCCCCGTTGTCCCCACTGCGACCTCAAGCTGGATCGCGGGAACCCGGATCACTTCGTCGGTGCGTATCTCGTCAATCTGATCATCGCCGAGCTGCTCTTCGCGTCGATCCTCGGCGTGTGGGTGATCTCGGTGTGGCCGGTTGTGCCGTGGGACGCGATCGAGAAGGTGGCCGCCGCGGCGATGGTCCTCTCGCCCCTCCTCACCTATCCGTTCACGCGGACGGTGTGGTTGGCCGCCGACCTGATCTTCGACGCACCGAAGCCGTCGGATCGGTGAGGTCGCGTCGACGTCGCGGTGACGCCGCTCCGTATGGAGCTGATGAAAAACGCAGGCCCTGACCGCTCTGGTCAGGGCCTGCGTCGCGATGAATGCCCGGAGTGGGAATCGAACCCACAAGAGGTTGCCCTCGGGGGATTTTGAGTCCCCTGCGTCTGCCGGTTCCGCCATCCGGGCGTGCTGGAGGAAGATAGCGACGTGGACGAGTAGCGGGGAGTCTGCTTAGGATGGCGGTGGGCGACGACCACCGCCGACCGGAGGACGCCCGCCCCCACCCGGCCCCAATGGTCTCCGAGCGCCGCCGGGACCACCAGGCTCCGCATCCGGTGACCGCTGCTCCCGCAGGTCCAACAGGCGGCGTCGGATCTGTTCCTCCAAACCGAAATACCGCGCGCGTTGGACCGGCGTGAGGAAGGTCGCCAGCTCCTTCTGCTCGGACTCCAGCAAGGCCAGTCGGTCGCGTTGGAGCTGAAGCATCCGATCGAGCAACTCGCCGACTTGTGCCTGCCGCGTGGTGTCCCGCGACTCGATCTCATCGCGCAGCGCGTTGCGGACTTCGCGTTCCTGCTGGAACAGTGCGACACGCTGCGGCTCGAATCGCCGGTTGGCCAACATGAGTTGCCGCACCTGCCGATCCGTCAGCCCCAGCTGCGTCTTGACGATCTGCGCCATGCGCACGCGCACGCGATTCTCGAGCGAGTCGCGCGGGATCGGTGGCGCGGTGCCACTCACCGCCTGCTGCGCCGAGAGCGGCGAAACGAACGGTGCTATCGACGCGGAGAGTACGAGCGCGAGCGCGCCCACGGCCGCGAACAGCGTCGAGCCCCAAGGGAACCGCCGGATGATCCGCATCACAATCCCCCCGGCGTGTTCGCCAGTGGTCGACGCCACGCGCCCGGCTCCGCCGACACGGTTGCCTCGAGGGTCTCCAACTCCTTCAACAGCGACTCGAGGTCATCGTCCGAGAGATCGGCGAGGCCATCCGCCACGACCAGCCCCTCCGACACCGCGGCCGCAGGCGCGGCGTCCGGGGCAACGACCTCGGGTGTGTCGATCGGCGTGATCGCGCCAGGACCAGACACCGTCGGCACAGGCAGCGGTGCGGATGTCGAGTCAGGACGCAAGAGCGGGATGGAGAGCGAAACGACCACCAGGATGGACGCCGCGGCAGCGATGTAGTGACGCGGCACCCAACGCTTCCGCGGAGCCGCGACCGGCGCGGGCTTCGCCGCAGGTGCCTCGCCAGGCACCACGCGCAACACGGGCGTCCCGCGCGACGTCGCCGCCGTCACCGCCAGCGCGATCGCGGCCACGTCGACCTGCGGCGCCCGCGCTGACAGCACCTGTCGGATGGCCTCAAGCGATGACAACTCGGCCGTGCACTCCGCGCAGGCCGCGACGTGCGCACGAACGCGCACCGCCTCGGCAGCGGGAAGCGAACCATGCGCCAAGAGCGGCAGCAGGTCGCGTAGGTCCTCGTTCATGCACTCAGTCATCGCTCAGAAACTCCTTGATCATCCGCATCGCATTGTGGTAGTGCACTCGGCAAGCGCCTTCGGTACTGTCCACCACCTTCGCGATCTCGCCGTACGGCATCCCTTCCGTCACCCGCAGCGTGAACACCTCGCGCTGGAGTGGGGTCAGCTTGGCGACGGCACGTTCCACTCGACCCGCCGCTTCTGCTGCCACCATGCCATCGAGCGCGTCGTACTCCGCCACGGCATGCCCCTCGTCCAACTCCACATGATTCCTTCGTCGTCGTTCCGATCGCTTCCGATCCAGCACCAGTCGCTTGCAGATGGTGAAGAGCCACGTCCGGAGCGAACTATCCGCACGGAAGCTGTCCAGCGACTGGAACGCCCGGACGAACGTGTCCTGCACCAACTCGTCGATCCCGTCTCGCTCGCCCAGACTCGCCGCGAACCGTGAGAGCGCCTGCGCATGGCGTTGGACGAGCATCGTCGCCGCGCGCTGATCCCCCCTTTGCCACTGGGCGATCAACTCCGCGTCGGTCGCTTCAGAGGCCAAAGACTTGGGGTCGCCCATGGTTACACCCGATGAGACGCCGACACCCCGCCGACGTTAAAATTGGCGCATGCCCACCCCAGAGATCGTCGCCCACCGAGGCGCCTCCCGGGAACGCCCGGAGAATACCCTCGCCGCCTTCCGCCGGGCCGTCGAGCTCGGCGCCGACGCGACTGAGCTCGATATCCACCGTACGCAGGATGGCGTGTTGATCGTCCACCACGACCCCAAGATCGCAGGGATCGGCGCGATCCGCGAGTTGGGCTGGCATATCGTCCGGGATGCCCGGGTGCGCGGTGAGCCGATCCCGGCGCTCTCGGACGTGTTCGATGCGGTCGGTGGTTCGCTGCGTGTCTACTGCGAGCTCAAGGGGGTGGATACGGCGGCGGACACGGTCGCCCTCATCGCGGCCAAGGGGATCCCCGCCGATCGCACAGCGGTGCACAGTTTCGATCATCGACTGGTGGCGCAAGCGGGCCGCCTCGCGCCAAGGATCCCACGCGGCGTCCTGGAGGTCAGCTACCCCGTGGAGCCGCTGTCCGCGGCCAAGCCGGTGGCGGCGCGGGACCTCTGGCGCCAATGGGAGTTCATCGATGCAGAGTTCGTGGAGGCCGTGCATGCCGCCGGGTGTCGTGTGGTCGCGTGGACGGTGAACGACGCCGCTGTGATGGAGCGATTCGCGCTGCTCGGAGTTGATGCGTTGTGCACGGACGACGTCGGCTTGGCGAAGCGAGTGCTCAGCGCGTAAGGCTGTGAGGGGGCGCTGCAGCCTCACTGCATCCCTGTTTCGAAGGCAGTTCACGCGCCGCATACGCGGTTCTCTGTGAACTCGGTGTCCTCCGTGGTAACCGCCGGTCCAGCCCCGCAAAAAACGAAAGCGCCCGCAAGCCGAAGCTGACGGGCGCTCGATCCATCCGAGTCGCGTGCGTTACGACGCGGCGGTCGCGGGGTACACGGATACCTTGTACCGGCTCTTCGACTTGTGCTCGAACTTCACGACGCCCTCGATGAGCGAGTAGATCGTGTAGTCCGTGCCGAGGCCGACGTTGTTGCCGGGGTGCCACTTGGTGCCGCACTGGCGCACGATGATGTTGCCGGCGATGACCCTCTCACCACCGAACTTCTTCACGCCGCGGTACTGCGGGTTGGAGTCGCGCCCGTTACGGGAGGAGCCAACGCCCTTCTTATGTGCCATGGTATCCTCTCTCCCCGGTCAGCCGAGGGTGATGTCGCGAATGCGGACTTCGGTGAAGCCCTGACGATGCCCCTGCTTCTTCGAGTAGTTCTTGCGACGCTTGAACTTGAAGACGACGATCTTGTCGCCCAGGCCGTGCTTCACGATCTCCGCAGAGACCGAGGCCCCCTTGAGCGTGGGCACGCCGACCTTCACGTTCGAGCCATCGGAACCGAGGAGGACGTCGTTGAACTCGACGGTGGCGCCCGCCTCACCCGGGAGCGTGGGGAGACGCAGCGTGGTGCCCTTCTCAGCGCGGAACTGCTTGCCGCCGGAGCGGAAGATTGCGTACGACATAGTGGACGGCTCTCAGATACGGTTTCGTTGCGAGCCTAGGAAACTATCCACCCCGTTTCACTAGGTCAAGTGGTTGTCAGCGGGGGGTTTGCGGCGCTCCGCTGCCCCGTTTCTGCGCCGCGGCCCGGGTGGGGTAGGCGACGTCCGGCGGTGGATCGCCGAGAGGCCAGTCCTCGGCCTTCCTCGGGAAGTCCGGCCGCGGCTGCGCGTTCACGTAGGCCGCGATGTCCCGTGCCTGTTGCTGGGTCAGCGTCCCTGGGTCGTCGTAGGGCATAGCAACGTGAAGGAACGTCGAGAGCAACCCGACCCGCGCCATGCCGGCGCCGATGTTGTAACTCTTAGGACCCCACACCGGCGGAGAGGGTGGCATCTCACCGATCGCGGGACCACCCTGTCCGTCAGCGCCGTGGCAGCGGCTGCACTGCGTTGCGTACCCCACCCGTCCCGCCGCCGTGTCGGCTGCGGCGAGGGCGACGGAGCGCATGCCCTGCCCCTCGGTCTCGCGGCCGATCGGCGTGCCGCGCGACAGCCAGGTGAGATAGGCGGCGATGTCGGCCACCTCCGGCGAGCCGAACGCGGGCACGGGGTCGGCGTTCAGGCTACGCGCGAAGCACCCGCGGATGCGGTCCTCGATGCCGATCACGCGGCCGGCACGCGATCGGTACTGGGGGAACCGTGCGACGACACCCACCCAGGGCATGACATCGGGACGCGTGCCCGCATCGAGGTGGCAGCTGGTGCAGCGCAGCGCGGAGCGCACGGCCCCCGGCAGCGAATCCGGCGTCGCGAGTGCGAGTGCGCGCCCGCGGCGGATCGACGCGCCCTCCGGACCACCCGGAATCGTCGTCGTGTCGGGAACGACGAACGCCCAGCGCGGTTCCGTCCCCGCGTCGGCGCTCCCTGTGCTCAGCACACGCGCGGGGACGTCCGGTCGCCCTTCCGGCGCTGGCACCACTTCGCAGGCCATGAGGCCCGCGACGCAGAGCGAGAGAACGGTGACCCGCATGCGAATCGATGCGGTCTCGCGTCGGACGGTATGACACGCCCGCATCACGCGACGGCGTACTGGCTCGTGATGTCGCGCCCTGCACCCTTGATGACGAGTTTGAACTCGTCGGGCTTGAGCAGCGGGTCGTCACGCATCTCCAGTGCGAACCCGACCGACTTCTCGAGCCGCTTCACCAGATCCTTCTCTTCCTCCAACACATACATCGCCGTGTCAGGGTGGAGCTTGATGATGATCTGATCGCGACGACCATCGCTCGCGAGTCGACGCACCGCACGCTCCATGCGGCGCACGATCGTCTCGGCCGTGAACACACGTCCCGTGCCCAGGCAGATCGGACAGGGTTCCGTCATCGCGTGGAAGTGACTCTGCCGCACGCGCTGACGCGTCATCTCGATCAAGCCGAGGTCACTGACCGCGAACGCCTTGGTGCGCGCCCGGTCGCGTCCGAGATGCGTGCGCAGCTCCTGCAGCACCTTGTCGCGGTTCGCTTTCGTCTCCATGTCGATGAAGTCGCACACGATGATGCCGCCCACGTCGCGCAGGCGCAGCTGGCGGGCGATCTCGCGCGCCGCCTCGACATTGGTCTTGGTGACCGTCTTCTCCGGGTCCTTCTTGCCCGTATAGCGGCCGGAGTTCACGTCGATCGAGACCAGCGCTTCCGTGGGCTCGATGATCAGATACCCGCCACTCGGCAGGTCACAGCGGCGCTTGAAGAGATCGCGGATCTCGGTCTCGACGCCTTCCTTGTCGAACAACGGGGTCTTGTCCTCGTACAGCTGCACGCGCTCGATGAGTTCCGGCGCGATGCCCTTGAGGTACTCGACGATCTCGTTGTAGACCTGCTTGGAGTCCACCGTGAGGCGGTCGACCTTCGTGGAGAAGAGGTCGCGAATGATGCCGCGCGTGAGCGAGGTCTCGCGATGCAGCAGCTTGGGCGGGTTGCCGACGAACTTCGTCTTCTTGTTGATCTTCTGCCACTGCGAGATCAGCGTGCTCAGCTCGCGGTTGAACGTCTCCTGCGTGACGTCCTCGCCCACCGTGCGCACGATCACGCCGCCGGAATCCTTGGGCAGCACCTTCTGCACCTGCTCGCGGAGCCGCTGACGTTCGGCGCGTTCGCCGATCTTGCGGCTCACGCCCACGCGGGACGCGAAGGGCATGTACACGAGGAAGCGCCCGGCCATGGACACCTGCGCCGTGACGCGCGGGCCCTTAGTGGAGATGGGCTCCTTGGACACCTGCACGATGATCGATTGGCCCCGCTTGAGCACGTCCTCGACCTTCGGCGGGTCCTTCCGGCGGCGGCGTCCACCGCGCCCTTTGTTGGGCTTCTTCGCCGGCTCCGGCGCTGCGCCTTCGGCGGCCGCTTCGGCCTCGTCGGCGTCGCTCCCGGCCTCGTCGTCGTCGCCATCCTCGTCGTCGTCATCATCCCCGTCCTCGTCGTACACGAGGTCGGAGTTGTGGAGGAAGGCGCTCTTCTCGGTGCCGATGTTCACGAATGCCGCCTGGATGCCAGGCAGCACGGCCTCGACCTTCCCGAGATAGATGTCCCCGACCATCCGTTTGTTCTCCGGACGGTCGACCTGCAGTTCAACGAGCTGGTCGTCCTCGATGATCGCGACGCGCACTTCGCGTTGCGTCGCACTGATCAAGATCTCGCGCTTCATTTATACCCACGGCTGGTGAGCCCCCGAGCCCGCACCGGATCGTCCACGAGCCCACCGCCCGGTCGAGCGTCCCAGGCCACCCCGCGAGGGTGCCCCGGACGACCGGGATGAGTCGGTGGCGCGTGCGATCCATGATGGTGTGTGCTGGCTCCGAGAGATGCCGGAGACCCTTCCCGGCAGACAATGCGCCCCGAAACGGCCGGGGCGCTCACAGAACTCGTGCCTATATGGGTACCGAGTCCGACGGGCGGGCGCAACCGGGGGCGTTCCGGGCGAGGCCGGCGCGCCCCTGGATGGGCTCAGAGGTTGAGGCCCTTGAGCAGGTGACGAGCGATCACCATCCGCTGGATCTCGGAGGTGCCCTCGCCGATCTCGCCGATCTTCGCGTCGCGCATCATGCGCTCCACCGGATAGTCCTTGGTATAGCCGTAGCCACCATGCAGCTGGATCGACTTGATGGTCGCGCGCATCGCGAGCTCGGAGACGAAGAGCTTGGCCATCGCGGCTTCCTTGCCGTACGGGTGCCCATTCTGCGACAGCCACGCGGCGTGATACACGAGATGCCGTCCGGCCTCGAGCTCGGTCGCCAGGTCCGACAGCTGGAAGTGCACACCCTGGAACTCGGCGATCGGCCGCCCGAACTGCTTGCGCTCGGTCGTGTACTTCACGGCCTCGTCGAACGCACCCTGCGCCACACCGAGCGACAGCGCGGCGATACCGATGCGACCCGCGTCCAGGGTCTTCATGAAGTTGATGAAGCCCTTCCCTTCCTCGCCGATGCGATTCTCCTCGGGGACTTCGACGTCCTCGAAGATCAACTCGCGCGTATCGGACGCGCGCCAGCCGAGCTTGTCTTCCTTCTTGCCGGAGCGGAACCCCTTCATCGCCGGGATCGCGGGGTCATGGCCCATGCCGAGGTCCTTCACCCGAGCGAGATCGCAGGTCTCCTTCGTGACCACGAACGAGGAGATGCCCTTGGTCCCCTTGCCGGGATCGGTCACCGCGGTGACGACGAAGCTCTCGCCCACGCCGCCGTGCGTGATGAACCGTTTGCTCCCGTTGAGGATGTAGCGGTCCCCCTTCTTCACAGCGGTCGTCTTGGTGCCGCCGGCGTCGGACCCCGCGCCGGGTTCGGTCAGACCGAAGCCGCCGAGGATCTTTCCGCTCGCCAGCCGCGGCACGAGGCGCCGCTTCTGCTCGTCGGTGCCGAAGTTCACGATCGGCGAAGTGCCGAGGGTCGTGTGCGCGGAGATGGTGATGGAGTGCGACGCGCAGACCCGCGCCAGTTCCTCGATCGCGATCATGAAGCTGATGGTGTCGAGGCCCGCACCGCCGAGCTCCTCGGACCACGGGATCCCCAGGAGACCGAGGTCCGCCATCTTCTTCACGTTATCCCACGGGAACTCCTGGGTATCGTCGAAGTGACGCGCGACCGGCGCGACCTCTTCTTGCGCGAAGGCGCGCACCATGTCTCTGGTGGCGAGATGGTGTTCCTGGAAGTAGAGCGAGTCGTGCATTGAGGAGATGGCAGATGTCAAAGAGCCGAAAGCGGACCACGCGGGCGTCGCCGCCGGGGGAGTCCACCGCGATCCCCGCAATCTAAGGGGATGGCGTCCGGAAAACTTGACGCAACACCTGTCCATCGAGGCGTTCCATCGGCTTGACGCCGAGTACCTCGGCGAGGGTCGGGGCGATGTCGACGACGCGCGCGCCGGATGTGTCGCGTCCCGGCGCGAAGTGGTCGCCCCAGAAGATGATGGGAACGCGCGCGTCGTAGTCGTGCGGCGTCCCGTGCGTCGCACCTGAGCTCCCGCCGCGATAGTTGAACGGGTCGAGCGTGACGGCGACGAGTACCTCACCGCCGGGCCGGAACATGTGCAACCAGCGTCGAGCGATCGCGTCCTTCACGGTGTCGGCTTTCGCGAGGTCGTCGATGACATCGGCGCGCATGACGCCCTTCACCCGCTTCACCTCGCTGGCGAACACTTTGGCGAGTTCACGCACGGACTTGTCCTTGCCCACGACCTTCGACCGATCGACCTCGAGGGTCATGCCGTCGAACGTGAACGCCTCGGGATCGAGCTTCTCGCGCTGGACGACCGGTCCGAGGGCCGCGAGTGCCGAATCGAATGCGTCGGCCGACACACGGATCGCCTTGCGATTGTCCCCCCACGACGAGCGGACCTCCGGGCTCGGGGCGACCCCGTGGTCTGCGGTCAGTGCAAGGATGACGCGGTCCTGTCCGCGGAGCGCGACGAGCGAGTCGAGGAAGACCCCGAGCATGCGATCGAGCCGCAACACCTGATCGTGGAGCTCCCGCGAATCCGGACCCCAGCGATGTCCGACGGCGTCCGTGGTGGACAGTGAGATTGCGAGCAGGTCTGTCTGGGGACCCGCACCGAGCCTGAGCTCACGCACGCCGCGCCACGCGAAGTCGAGGGTGAGCTCGTCCATGTACGGGAAGCCCATGACGAGATTGCGCGCCCGGAGGGAGTCCTCGGCGAGGATGTGCGGAAACGTAGGCTCGCCGGTCCCGACCTCGCCGGCGGCGGAGTCGGGCTCCGGATAGGCGCTCTCATCCAACAGCGGCATCCAGACCTGTCCGGCATACCGCGTCATCACGCGGTCCTCGTCGTTGAAACGCTGCACCCATGTCGGCAGTGAGTCACCGTACCAGGTACTTGACACGAAGCGACCGTTGGAGGGTGCATACCAGAAGACCCCGTGCTTGCCGCGCCCCACGGGAAGGATCGCACCGCGATCCTTGCGTGAAACGGAAAGGACGCGGGTGCGTGGGTCGACGGCCTGCATCCAGTCGGCGAGGACGGTGCCCTCGAACCGATACGGCGACGCGCCGGTCCCCGCACCGCCGACCAGCGGCGCCTCCCGGGTGTTCACGCCGGCGCTGTTGCTCGCGATCCCGGTCGAGTACGGGAATCGACCGGAGAGCGTGGACGCATGGCCCGGCGCGGTCTCGGTGATCGCGTGATCATGCACACCGTTCGCGATGAAACGGCCTTCGTCGACGAGGCGGCGCAGTCCGCCCGAGAGCTGCGAACGCCAGCGGTCGAGATAGTCCGGCCGCAACTGATCGATGGTGACGAACACCACGAGCGCGGGCTTCGCCGCCGAGCGCGTGGCGGCCGGCGTCTGTGCCGTCGCGGTCGAGGACGCGCAACCGACCACCGACGCCGACGCGGCGGCCAGAGTCAGCGAACGGACGAATGAGCGGATCAGCGAGAGCGAGCCACGCATCACGGACGATTCCGGTGGAGGGTCCGGAAAGATACCCCGCACTGGAACAGATGGGACCAGTTGCCGCGCGGTCCACGAGGTAACAGTTTCCCCTAGCGCTCCTCACATCCCGACTGCATGCCCCCCGTCTCCGAACTCCCCGTGTGGCGCAACGTCATCGCGCGCACGGTCGTGTACTACGCGGTCACGCTCACCGCAGCCTGGTACGCGCACGGCGTGCTCCCGATGGCGTTCGATGCAACGACGGCTCGTACGATCGACCAGCTGCTGAACGGTGCGAGCGCGTCGGGAGGCCTCGTCGCAGCCACGCCGTATGCGACACCGGGGGAGATCCCCCCTGCGATCACCCCCGCGATCACCACGGCGATCGCCACGGCGATCGCGATGCTCACCGCGTTCCTCTCGTCGCTGCCGGTGGCGTGGATCTATACGCTGACGCGGCGGAAGAAGGGATTCCAGCAGTCGGTGGTGCAGACCTATCTCATCCTGCCAGTGGTCGCCGCCGGCATCGTGATCCTGGTGAAATCGTCGCTGCCACTCGCCTTCGCATTGGCCGGGATCGTGGCCGCAGTGCGATTCCGCACGTCGTTGGACGACTCGAAGGACGCCGCGGGGATCTTCGTGGTGATCGGCATCGGCATGGCGGCAGGCGCGGTGCCGCCCGTGGCCTGGGTGATCTCCATCGGCTTCAATCTCCTGATGCTCGGGCTCTGGTGGACCGATTTCGGACGCCCTGCGGCGCTCGAAGGCAAGGATGCCCAGCGTCGCCTGGAACGTGCGCTCGCGTCGGCCAATCGTACGGGCATGTTCCTCGCGCGTATGGATGAAGAAGTGCTGAAGTCGATGTCGCCGGAGCAACTCGAGGCGCTCGCCGACCGTGCGTGGCGTCGCCGCAAGCGCAACGATCCGGAGGCCGGTGAGAGCGAGCGCACGGACGAACAGCGCGTGCGCTATGAGCGGATGCTGCGCGTGCGTACCGAGGTACCCGACGACGCACGCGCACTCATCGAACCCCGCTTCGCCACGCTCTTCAGCACGTGGAAGTACCTCGGGAGTGTGCGCGAGAACGAGATGCGCGTGTTGGAGTACGGCGTCATTCTCGCCGAGACCGTCACGCCGGGCGTCGTGACGGACGACCTTGGCTCGATCCCGAACTCGCCGCTGCGCGGCGTGGAGCTGCGTTGACACGATTCGTCCGCATGATGAGCGCCGCATTCGCGCTGTGGCTCGCGGCCGCGACAGGGGCCGTGGCGATCGCGCCGGCACAATCGCTCTTCCGAGACGACGCGCCGCTGACGCTGACGCTCACGACAAATCTGCGCGACCTCGTCCGCGAACGGGACTCGACGGAGTTGCGCTGGTTCGGAGCCGAGATGAGTTACGATGACGGCACCGGTACGATGCGTCGACTGCCGGTGGAGCTGCGGGCGCGGGGTCACTTCAGGCGACAGGCGCGCAACTGCGCGTTCCCGCCGCTGTTCCTGCGCGCGAGCCGCGAGGCGCGGGACGGCACCGTCCTGCAGGGGAATCCGCGGCTCAAGCTCGTCACGCCGTGCCGTCCCACGGCGGACGACTACCGGCAGTACATCTTCGTCGAATACCTCACGTACCGCACGTACGCCATCATCAGTCCAGTGCATCACCGGACACGGCTGGCCCAGATCACCTACCGCGATTCGACGGAGCGCGTGAAGCCGATTACGGTGACGGCGTTCTTCCTGGAGATCGAGGAAGAGGTCGCGGACGAAGCGAAGTTGACGTTCGCGGAAGAGCTCGGCGCCGTATTCGCCGACGTGGAGCCGGAGGCGTTGAACCGCCTCTCGTTGTTCGAATACTGGGTGGGCAACACCGATTGGTCGCTCGGCGCGTTGCACAACATCTCGCTCTTCCGGAAGCCGGAGGGCGCGTACGTCCCGATCGCCTACGATTTCGATTGGTCCGGCGTGGTGAACGCGCGTTACTCGTTCCCGAACGAGAAGCTGGGCATCCGGACCGTGCGGGATCGGTTGCATCGCGGCCCCTGCCGCACGGCCGCGGAGTGGGCACCGGCCATCGCGTTCTTCCAGTCGAAGCGCGCGGCCGTGGATTCGTTATGGGCGTCGCCGTTGGCCGGTCTTGAGCCGAAGCGACAAGCCGACGGGAGAGCGTTCCTCGATCAGCTCTGGCCGATCCTCGCCGATCCGCGAAGGGTGGATAGGGACCTGGTGAAGACGTGCCAGAAGATCGGGAACTGAGTTGAGGGCGGACGGCAGCCGGGAGAGGCTCTCATCGCGCGTGAGTACTCTCTCCTTCCACCGCTCAGGTCGCTTCCTTCAAGACGGCCAGGAACTCGGCGCCGAACTTCTCCAGGCGTGATGGACCCACACCATGGATGTTCGCGAGCGCCGTGAGGGTGCGCGGGCGTTCGGTGGCCATCTCACGGAGGGTCCGGTCGGGGAAGATCACGTACGCCGGCACTTCCTCGGCGCGCGCGAGACGAGTGCGCACCGCTTTGAGCGCGTCGAGCGTCTCGATCTGTTCACGCGTGAGCGGTGCGCCGGACCCGGCGGCCGCCGAGCTCTTGGCGGCACGCCCGTTCCCGGCCCCGCGCTTCGCTGCCACGCGGAGGGTCTCCGCGGGCCCGCTCCGGCTGCGCGAGGCACGCCGTTTCGTCTCCGCCCCCTCGCTGGCCGCGAGCTTCTCCCCGAGGCAGTTGTCGCAGCCGTCACACTTGGGGCGCGCCGCCTTGTCGCCGAAGTACCGAAGCACGAACTCGCGACGGCACTGCTCGGTGTACGCGTACTTCTGCATCGTCTCCAGCTTGCGCAACTCTCCACGCCGGCGCCGATCCAGTCCGTCCCAATCGACCGGCCAGGACTCGAGCGCCTTGCCGCGGTCGTGCAGGGTGATGCCTTCGCCGAGGCGCTTCCACACGACGACCTGCATGCTCTGCAGTTCGTCGAGCAGCTGCATCGCCCCCATGGCGCCGCCGAGCCCGGGTGGGAGCGCATCGAGATCGGCGGTGATACCGTCCTCGACAGCACCGCGCGAGCGCTTCCAGAGCGAACGCAGCAGCGCGAGCGCCATGCCGTGCGACACCTCGGGCAGCACCTGTTTGATGCGCGCGGGAGTCGCGATGAGCCGCACGTACGCTTGGGTGCGCGAGGCATCGGCGACAGCGAGCGCACCGGCCTTGGCGAGGATGCGCAGAGCGGAATCCGCCTCGCGATCACTCACCTTGCCTTTGGCGGCCGCGGCGATCTCGACGGCGCTGCTCGTCACGAGCCCATCGCGGTCGGCGAGTCGGCGGCAGGCATCGTACACCGCCGCGATCACCTCTCTCTCCGGCAACGCACCCTTGATGAAGAACTCGTGCATGAAGCGATCGGGGAACGCATGCAGGAGGATCGCCGTCGCCGGCTGTCGGTCGCGCCCCGCGCGTCCGGCCTCCTGGTAGTACGCCTCGAGCGTGCCGGGCATGGCATGGTGCACCACCAATCGCACGTTCGACTTGTCGATGCCCATGCCGAACGCGTTGGTGGCGACGATCACCCGCGCGCGTTCGTCCATGAACGCCTCCTGCACCTCGGCGCGATGCGCATCGTCGAGGCCGGCGTGATACGCCACGGCATTCACCCGAGCATGCTGCAGCATCGTCGCGATGCGTTCTACCGTGCGCCGCGTGCTCGCGTACACGATCGCCACGCCGTCGCCGGAGCGTTCGCGCAACAGATCGATCAACGTCGCGTCCTTCGTGGCATCGTTCTTGGCCGCGACGACGTGATACGTGAGGTTGGTGCGATCGAATCCGGTGAGGATGAGCGCCGGGTCCCGCAGCGCCAGTTGCCGCACGATGTCCTCGCGGACCTCGGGCGTCGCCGTCGCGGTGAGCGCGACCGTGGGCGGGGCGCCGAGGCGCTCACGGACGTCCTTCACCCGGAGATAGCTCGGTCGGAAGTCGTGCCCCCACTCGCTGATGCAGTGCGCCTCGTCGACCGCCAGTAGTCGCACACCGAGCGTCCGCAGGCGTTCGGCCATCTTGCCCACGTCAAAGCGTTCGGGGGCGAGATAGAGCAGCTTGACCTCGCCGGCGAGCACTCGCGCCATGCGTTCGCTCACCTCAGCCGAGGAGAGTGTGCTGTTGATGTAGGTGGCGGACAGACCACGCGCGACGAGCGCGTCGACCTGGTCCTTCATCAGCGAGATGAGCGGCGAGATCACCACCGTGAGCCCGTCGAGCAGCAGGGCCGGCACCTGGTAGCAGAGGGACTTGCCTCCGCCGGTCGGGAGGACGACCAGCGTGTCACGGCCCTCGAGGATGGCGCGCACGGCCTCGGTCTGGCCAGGCCGGAAGTCCGGATACCCGAAGCGCTCGTTCAGGAGCGTGCGGGCCGCGTCGAGGGTCGGGGCGAGGGCGAGGGCGTCGGTCACGGCGAACGATACCTCGGCGGTGGTCCCCTGCGGCATCCCCACGTTGCACGAAGAAGCATTCCGTGCAGTCGTCACACCGCCTGCGCGAAGTGCCCGCGCGTAAAACGCTCGCCGAGGATGTCGCGCATCGCCCGCGTCGGCGTCTTGCCGGCGCGCAGTGCGTCCCGGGCGGCCGCGTACGCACGCACCACGTCCGCGACCGGATCGCCCGGCACGTTGAACACCAACCGATAGTCGCGGAGACCGGCGTTCCAGAGACGCGGGAGGAACTCGGTCGCATCGATCGGGCGCGAATGCAGCAGGCGATTGCGGCACGCGAAATCGGTCGCGACCGGGAACACGTACCCTGCCGGATCCGTCAGCCGCGTGTCGGGGTGCGTCTTGGTGCAGAGGTCGCGGCAGTGCGTCGGCGTGCGATCGAACGCTGCGCTGAGCACACAGTGCTCCAGCGTCATGCCTTCTGGGCGGCCGTGGACGAGCACCTGAAAACCACGACCGTTCCAGGGCGCAGTGAGCGACTGCAGCTCGTCGGTGGTCAGCTCGACCGACGGCGTGATACGGCGGGCACCCAGCGCGAAGTATTCCGCCGCGGTGTGTGCATTGAAGCAGTTGACGGCATAGTCAGCATCGACGTCGCGACCAGTCGCGGCGAGCTCAGCGAGCAATCCCAAGTGACCCGAGAGCAGCGGCGTCTCGAGGGCGAGCCATTTGTCGAGCTTCTTGCGCTCCTCGGGGCGCACGATCGTCGGCAGGCGGAGTCGAACGGACACCCCACGTGCCGCAGCGCGTTCCACGAGCGCCCGCACCGACGTCACCGTCGGGAACGGATGCCGCAGGAACGGGTCGAGCACGAGCTCGTCGGCGCCGGCTGCCATCGCCGCGTCGGCATCCTCGACCCGCCACACCTCGGCGACGATGCGGCCTCGGTCCTGATGGTCGGCGTCGACCACACCGGAGCGCGGCGACGGGACGGCCGCAACCGGCACCGCGGTCACAGCCGACGCGATGCGCTCCACACGCTCCGCGTCCTCAGCGTGCCGGACCCAATCGCGTTGGATGGTCAGTTCATCGACGGCGCGCTGACGCAGGTGATTCAGTTCGCGCACCGGCAGGAAGAGGCCCGTGGCGAGTCCGTGCGCCTCGAGGTCCGCCAACACGAACGGCGTCTCGCCCAAGCGGCCGAGCTGCTCGCGGAGTTGTGCCACGTCGAGCGCGCGCGAGGCCGCTGGCGCAAGCGCGAGTTCACTGCGCACCGTGACCTCGTGCTCCGCGCAGGTCACGATGAGCTTGAGCGGACCGCCGGCCGCGCCGAAGCAGCGGATGGACAGGGGGGTGCGGCGTTTGCGGAGCTGCCGGCCCACGTCCGCGAAGCTGGCGCGGGCGCGCTCAAGGAGCGCCGCCTGCGCACTGCGCACCACACGCCAGCCGATCGGCACGCGGTGCTTCGCGCGGATGGCTTGTTTGTAGATCCCGTCCTTGTGGCCCAACGTCCGTACCGCCCCCGCCGCGAAACCGGTGCTCTCCAGATGACCACCAGCGGGCGGCTCGAACCCGAGCCCATCGCGTTCACTAATCGGGGCACGCACCTCCACGAAGAGCTCGCCGTCGGCAAAGCCCGTGACGACCCCGAGTTCCATCCCGCGGTTGTCCGGCTGCGTGCGGGTGATGTAGTCACGCCCCTCCCGTCCACCGTACATGCCGCCGGTAGAGCCGCGCGAGAAGATCTGCACGAGCGGCTGCACCTCCTCGAACGTCGGCGTGGCGAACGTGCCCTGCTCCACCTGCTTGAGAAAATCGCGATAGCCGCGCGTGACCGTGGCGACGAACTCGGGCTTCTTCTTGCGCCCTTCGATCTTCAGGCAACCGACGCCAGCGTCCGCGATCTCCGCCAGATGGTCCCACGCGCCGAGGTCCTTCGCGGAGATGAGATAGCCCCGGTCGAGTTCCGCGCCGGTCGCCTCGTCGCGCAGCACGTAGTCCTTGCGACAGCTCTGCGCACACGAACCCCGGTTCGCCGAGCGCTCGGAGATCATGCCCGACATGTAGCACTGTCCGGAGTACGAGATGCAGAGCGCGCCGTGCACGAAGGTCTCGAGCCCGAGTGATGGCACCGCCGCATGGATCTCGCGGATGTCATCGAGGGTGTTCTCCCGCGCGAGCACGACGCGTTCGACGCCGAGCCGTTCCATCACCTTGGCGCCGGAGGCGTCGTGCACCGTCATCTGCGTGCTACCGTGGATCTCGAAGCCCGGATACGTACGCTGGATCAGGCGGACGAGTCCGACGTCCTGCACGATGGCAGCATCGATCCCGCGGTCGATACACTCG
Organism: Gemmatimonadaceae bacterium; assembly: GCA_046153705.1. Classification (GTDB taxonomy): domain Bacteria; phylum Gemmatimonadota; class Gemmatimonadetes; order Gemmatimonadales; family Gemmatimonadaceae; genus Pseudogemmatithrix. Next base: position 9,811 of record JBJXGK010000142.1, on the reverse strand, counting down.
CCCAGGTACGCGAGCGCGTCGGCCAGCTCCGCGGGTTTGATCAGGATGTTGAGGGTCAGGTAGATCCGCGCGCCGCGCTCGTGCGCGATCAGGCAGGCCTGCTCGAGTTCATCCAGCGTCAGCTGAGCCCCGTCGTCGCGCGCGTTGAACCGCGAGGCACCGCAGTAGACCGCGTCGGCTCCGTTCGCAACCGCCGCCCGCACGGCATCGAGCGAGCCGGCGGGTGCGAGCAGCTCAGGGATGGGGCGCTTGACCATCCCGCAATCTAAGCGGTCGCGGCCACGACCTCGTGGAGTTGGAGCAGGTGGCGCTCCTCGTGGCGGGCGACCATCAGCGCCCACTGCCACCCGTCGTACGGGCCGAAGAACGGATGGTCGTGTCGCATGAGTGAGAGGCGTGGCCCCGACGCGCGCATGACATCGAACAACTGGGCCCGGCCATCGGTCCATCGCGACCGTTCGGCGACCAGGTCGACCTCCGCCGGGGGCGAGATGGGCTCCGGTGCCACGATCTTCCGGGTGCGATCCTTGTAGTTGTGATGGTCGAGCAGCGTGAGGACCTTGTCCGTCGATGGCCCGGGCGGGACGGTCGACATGGGCGGGATCGCGGCGTCGAGCCGCTCGAAGAGCCGGGCGATGCCGCGCTCGACCTTCGCCACATGCCAGATGATCTGTGCCGGCGTCCACTGGCCGGCCGGCGCGCGGTGCAGCCGGTCGGCAGGCACCGCATCGAGAGCGGCCTCGAACTCCCGGCGGACTCGGGTCAGTTCCTCCTCGAGCTTCAGGACGCGGCGATCGACTCCGACTTGCATACGAACCTCAGGTGGGGGTGGCCCCGCGCGCGCGGGACCGATGCCTGTATCGTAGCGTCTTCAGGCGCGCTCCGAAACCGCCCGGCGCGCTCGCGCGTAGATAGAGCAACAGGAGCGTACCCATGTTCGGCTTCATCGGCGTTGTCCTCGGTCTGGCGATCTCGTGGTTCGGTTACAGCACCGCTCGTCGGTTCGTACGCGAACGCCTGCGCTACGTCGAAGCCGCGCAGACTCCGTTCGCGGCGGTCGTCGCCGGGGTCGGCGCGCTGCTCATCGCGTGGCCACTGGTTGCGATCCTCCCCTTCGTCGGGGGTGGCACAGCCATCGGCTTCTCCCTTGGAACGGCGCTGGGAGCCCGTGCGGGCGCGGATGACGTGAAGCGCGGGTACCGGATCACCGACGGCCTCTGAGCGTCGGCGTCGGCCGCGCGCGCTACTTGGCGTCGCGGCCGATGAAGCGGAGCAGGAACGCCACCGCGACCAAGCCGATTCCGACGTACCGCAGCGGCTCGAGGTCCAGTCGCACGCCGGTGAAGAACACGGCGATCCCGGCCAGCGCGAGGACCAGCTTGGCGACGGTTCGCTCCGTCACGCGATGTCTTCCCGCGTGGTACCGGGGATCTCCAGGACGAAGTCCGCGCCGAAGGCCATCGATGGCGTGAGGAATCCCGCTGGCGCCCCGCCACCGAGGACCCGGACCGCGGCGCGTACGGAAGACAACGCGGTCAGTGCATACCCGTTCGGCGCGGTCAACCGCGACCGTGCACTGAGCCCGGCGCCGTCGCGCACCTCGCCCCACACATGACTCTGCCGCGATGCGAGCGCCTCGGGCGAGGGGCCGGCCGGCCCCTTCTTCACCCGCGCCGCGAGGAGGCGCTTCACTGGCCCCGAGGCGAGGACCGGCCCGAGATAGCGCGAGAGGCGAAGTAGTCGCACGCTCTGCGCACTCGTCGCCATGTACGTCTCGATATTCGGGATCCGCGTGGAGTAGAACGCAGTGGAGACGTCGCCCCACGGAATCGTCACGCAGAGCCGCTCACGCACGCCGAAGTCGACCACACGCGTGCGCCATGCGACGGGGACACCGGTGATGCGTCCGTCGCGACGGATCGCTCCACCCGACCCCAGGCCCTCGATCACCGTGAGCGCCGTCCCTTGCGACGGCGGCGTGCCGCCGCTGAACGCCAGCGTGAGCGACGTCGCCGAGGGCAGTCGTCGCTTGAGGTGTGCGGCGAGGCAGTCGGTCGGTACCACGTCGAACCCGACCCCTGGCAGCAACGTGACTCCCGCGGACTCGGCGCGCTCGTGCAGGGCCGCCACCTGTTCGAAGACCGCGATCTCGCCGGTGATGTCGAGGTAGTGGACACGATTCGCCAAACAGGCCTCGAGCATCGGCCCGGCGGTGTGGATGAACGGGCCCGCGCAATGCAGGACAGCGCCGACGCCGCGCAGCGTCTCCGCGAGCGCTCGTGGGTCATCGAGCGCGACCGGACGCGACTCCAGTCCGGAGGTCGCAGCCATCCCGTTGATCGCGGCCGCTGATCGGCCAGAGAGGATCGGACGCACGCCGCGGGCCAGACACTCGGCGACGATGAGTCGCCCGGTGTAGCCGTTCGCACCGTATACGAGCAGTGCCCCGCTCATCGCGGGTGCCTCTCCAAGGTGGACATCATCGAGCCGTCGGGACGACGCTGGGCGGGATGACGTAGGGTCCGAAGTGCGCTCCGGGATTCTGCCATGCTGCTCGGAGCGCCATCGCCAGCACGGTGCGCGTCTCTTCGGGGTACACGATCGCGTCGATGTAGCCGCGTGCGCCCGCGTATTGCGCGTCGAGCTGGTGCTCATAGTCGGCGCGCATCTCATCCATCGCCTGTTGTACGGTGGCGCTCGGCTCCGCCCCGGCTTTCTTCGCTGCGGCGATCGCCGGTCCATGCACCGCCGCAACCGCCGCTTCACCTTCCATCACCGCCATGCGGCCAGTGGGCCACGAGAAGATGAAGTCCGGATCGAAGCCCTGCCCCGCCATGGCGTAGTACCCGGCGCCCGAGGCGTGGTTCACGGTCAGCACGATCTTCGGCACGCTTGCCGTGGCCATCGCCTCGACCCAGCGCGCGCCGGCGCGGATGATGCCTTCGTGCTCCGCATCCTTGCCGACCATGAAGCCGGACACATCCTGCACGAACAACAGCGGGATGCCCTGCCGGTCACAGCGATCGATGAAGAACGCGACCTTCTCCGCGCTCTCGGCATAGATGATGCCGCCGAAGCGCGGTTGCTCGCCGGGACGCCCCTTGATGAGTCCGCGCGCGTTCGCGATGACCCCGACCGGGATGCCTTCGATGCTCGCGTCGCCACAGATCATCTCCTTGGCGAGATTCGGCTGGAACTCGTCGAGCGACCCTCCGTCGAGCACGGCTTTGAGCAGCGCGTGCATGTCGTACGACATGCGATGATCGCTGGGGAGGACCTCGTAGAGCGTCTCAGGTTCCGCGCCCGGCTGCCGGTCGACGTCGTGCGGTGCGACGCGCGGCGGCGGCGCGAGGCGCGCGACGAGATCGCGGACCTTCTCGAGGCACGACTCATCGTCGTCGAGCGCGTAGTGCGCGACGCCACTCACCTCGGTGTGCATCGTCGCGCCGCCGAGCGTCTCGCCGTCGATGGTCTGGCCGGTGGCACCCTTCACGAGATTGGGCCCGCCGAGTCCCATGAAGGAGCTGCCCTTCACCATGAGGATCACATCACTCAGAGCCGGGAGATAGGCGCCGCCGGCGACACACTGTCCCATGACCGCCGCGATCTGCGGGATACGCAGATGCCGTCGCATGAGCGAGTTGTAGTAGAAGATGCGCGCCGCGCCGTACTGGCCGGGGAACACGCCACCCTGGTACGGGAGATTCACGCCGGCCGAATCCACGAGATACAGGATGGGGATGCGGCAGCGCATCGCGCACTCCTGCGCGCGCAGGATCTTCGGGATGGTCTCCGGCCACCACGAACCGGCCTTGACGGTCGCGTCGTTCGCGACGACTACACACTCACGGCCGTGCACCTGGATGATACCGGTGATGACGCCCGCGCCGGGGGCCTCGCCGTTGTACAGGTCGTGCGCGACCAACAGACCGAACTCGAGGAAATGCGACCCGGGGTCCTTGAGCGCCGCCACGCGCTCGCGCGCCGTGAGCTTGCCCTGTGCGTGCTGCTTGGCGATGCGGTCGGGGCCACCACCGAGTCGCAGCCGCTGCTCGAGCTCCTTTGATGCCTCGGAGAGGGCGCGCAGGCGCCCCTTGGCTTGCCCCGCGGTGCTCGCGGCCGGTCGGACGTCGCTCACGCTTCCTGATGCCGCGCGGCGAACCAGACCTTGATGTAGTCCACGAGCGCCGAGGTCGGCGTGCCAGGACCGAACAACTTGCCGACTCCCTGCTGCTCAAGCGACTCCATGTCCTCTTTCGGGATGATGCCGCCACCAGTGATGAGGATGTCCTCGCGACCCTGCTCGGCGAGCAACTGACGCACCCGCGGGAACAGCGTCATGTGTGCGCCGGAGAGGATGGAGAGACCGACCACGTCGACGTCTTCTTGGACGGCGGCGGTAGCGATCATCTCGGGAGTCTGATGGAGGCCGGTGTAGATGACCTCCATGCCGGCATCGCGGAGCGCGGCGGCGACGACCTTGGCGCCCCGGTCGTGGCCATCGAGACCGGGCTTCGCAACGAGTACGCGGACGGGACGGGACATGGGGGAAAGCTACCCCCGGAACGGCCCGGCTTCAACGCGGACCGTCCCGCGGATCCGCGCCGGCGTGGGTCAAGCGGGCTCGCTAACGCTCCTTCCGCGCCACCAGCAGCATCTCGCTCGAGCGTCGCGTGAGCGGCTTGTCGGTGAACGCCTCAAACGACTGCTCGACGACGAGCCCCGCGTCCAGCATCAGTTCGGCGAGTCGCGAGGCGGTGTAGAGGCGGATCCGGTGCTCTCTTCGCTCGGTCCCGCGCTTTCCCTGCCAGAGCGACTTGATGGTGAGGAAACCCGAGAGCGGATCGAACTCGCGGTCCTGCGCGATGATGGTCCCGTCCTTGGTCTGCCACCAATCGCTGGGCAGGAACTTCGCCATCACGCCGTCTCGGCTCCCGCCGTGCCATACGAGCACGCCGCCCGGCTTGAGCACGCGCGCGAACTCATGGATCACTCTAGCATCATCCTTCGCGTCGGAGAAGAACCCGAAGCTGGTGAAGAGGTCGAGCACGGCATCGAATCGCCCCGTCCAGTTCGCCGGCAGCCGGCGCATGTCGCCGCGGCGGTACCGGAGGTTCTTGGCGGTGCCGCGCTGCTTGGCCAGCGCGATGAGATGCGCCGAGAGGTCGAGACCGTCCACGTCGAAGCCGGCTTCGGCGAGCAGATGGGCGTGGCGGCCCTGACCGCAGGGGACGTCGAGGATCCGCGCCCCAGACTCGAGTTGCAGCAACTCCATCAACCGCGCGACCTGACGGCGATCGGAGACGAGATCGAACAGGGGCTCGTACTCGCGGACGTAGCCGGCATCGAAGTACGACTTCCACCACACGTCGACATGTTTGGCCATGCCGGAACTTATCACCCTGGAAGACCGAACCGGCCGCCCGCGCTCGCGCGCGGACGACCGGTCAGGCTTCCCTCGGTCGCCGGTCAGGGCAGGAGGGTCACGGTCACTTGGGCCGGATTCGCTTCGACATCGCCGTCCGGGTTACCGGAGGCCGAGAGGCGCTTCACAGTGAGCGCGCCGGCGCCCGGCGCCTGCTGCTCGGCGTGGATGCCGGCCTCAGCGTTGTCCACGGCCGTTGCGATCGAAACCTCTCCCACGAGGTCACCGTCGCCGTTCTCGTCGAAACGCAGGCCCTCGCCACCGTTGCGCGACGTGGTCACGTTGGTCACGCTGCCCATGAGTGACCCTGCGGCATCCTCACGGAGCTCAACGCCACGGATGACGTTGTCGGAGGCTTTAATACCGTTCAACCGGGCATCGAGGTTGCCGTCCCCCTTCTCACGGAGCTTGAGGCCGGCGTCGCCGTCGAGCGCGCCGTTGCCGTTGGTAGTGACCGCGACGAGCGTCGCGATGATGTCACCGCCGCCGGCGACGTCGTCGTCCTCCTCGAACTCGATACCTTCCTCGGCGTTGCGCGAGCCTTCAACCTGGAACATGGTCACCTTCATGTCCCCGGCGCCGTTCTCGTTGAGATCGACACCCTGCTCGAAGTTGTCGTTCGCGCGGACGAACCAGAAGCGGCCGATGATGTCGCCCGCGTCGGCCTCGTCCACGTCGATCCCGTCGTCGTAGTCCTCGGCGGTGAAGCCGCCGTTCTCCAGGAGATCGGTGAACAACACGGAGAACTCGGCCTTCCCGTCACCGCGCTCGTCGAGTTCGACGCCATCGCCGCCGTTGCCGATGACCTTGGTCGCGGAAATCGAGGCGACGAGGTCGCCGGCACCGCCCTCGTTGACGCGCAGCCCGTCGCGGTCGATGAAGCCGAATCCGTTGGCCCGGAACGTGGAGCGCGAGATGTCCACGCGCAGCGAGGCCTCCGAACCGGTGTTCGTCGTCGCGTCAGGATCGGTCAGGTAGTCGGCCTGATCATTGATCAGCACGCCGTGCTCGACGTTGCCCTCGACGCGAACTTCGTCGAGCGAGATGTGGCGGACCCCGGTGGCCGTCACCGGCACGAGGATCGCGATCCCACTGCCCGGCGCGTCGATTACCGCCAGGTCGTCGATCTCGGTCCGCGGGCCGGCGTTGAGCGTCAGTCCGTTCGCGCCTTCGGGGAGGCCCGCGCCGTCCACGATCGCACCGTTGCCGTCGATGCGCAGGGACTGCTCGCCGGTGTACGTGATCGGACCGATGAGTGCGATCCGACGCACGCGCTTCTCGATCTCGATCGTCGAGATACGAGGATCGCCGTTGGCGGCATCCATTGCAGCGCGGAGCGATCCCGGACCTGCGTCGGCAGCGGACCAGACCCGAGCCACACGGTCGCGGCCCCGCGACGCGGCGTCTCCCGGTGCGAGTTCGACTTCGGTGGCAGCAGGAGCCATCGGTGAATCGGAGCAGGCAAGCACTCCGACGAGCAACGCGAGAGACGCGACACGGGTGCGCACGAAGAGAACCTCGATGGGAACGGGTGGGATGGACGCCGAGCAGCTGAAGCGGGCAGCATCGCTCCGCCGGCACGCGATTCACATCACCGTCGTGTCACAGTCTCGTGTCGGCCGCCCTGTCGCGTCGGTATCGTCGCCTACTCGCGCGCCGCGCCCGCGACACTTATCTTATGCGCTCGCGCATCCCGGCCCCCGCCGCATCCGATCGACCGCCATGATACTCCCACCCATTCCTTATCGTTCGCGTACTCGTCGCGTCGCCCTCGGCCTTGGGGTCGTCCTCGCCGTCTCGGGAGCCTGTCTGCCGGGGAACGACGCACTCGATGAGAAGGTTGTTGACTGGCCGACGACCCCGGCGCCGCACATCGCACACCTGCGCGGTCGCGTGTTCGACCTGCAGACCGGCCAGCCGATCTCCGGCGCGAAGGTCGATATCGGAACCGCGTCCGCCGTGACCGTCGCGGACGGCAGCTACTCGATCGGCAATCTGTCCCGGACCTCGGTCGACATCGTCACGACCAAGGTCGGCTACGACACCACGTTCACGCTGCTTCCACTACCGCGCGGCGACACCCAGTTCAACCCGCGGTTGCGCGCGTCCGCGGTGGGCGCCTCGGTCGAGACGCCCTAGAAGAACACCGGCTCGCGATACGCGCCGAAGACATCTTCGAGCGCGGCGCGGATCTCGTACAGCGTGCAGTAGTTCCGCGCGCAGTCGAGGATGAACGGCACCACGTTCTCCGACCCGCGCGCCGCAGTGCGAAGCCGGTCGAGATGCGCCTTGCACGCGGCCTCATCCCGCGATGCGCGGAGACGCGCCAACGCAGCCGCCTGATCCTTCGCCGCCTGCTCGTCCATCTTGAGCAAGGGGATGGTCAGCTCCTTCTCCTCTGTCTCGAACGCGTTCACGCCGACGATCGCGCGGCGGTGTTGTTCGATCTCCCACTGCTGGCGTGCAGCGGCCTCGGCGATCTTGCGCTGGAACCATCCCGTCTCGAGGCCCGGAACCACCCCGCCCTGCTCGGCGATCTGCTCGAACAACTGTTCAGCCTCCGCCTCGAGGTCGTCGGTCAGCTTCTCGACGTAATACGAACCGCCGAGCGGGTCGATGACGTTCGGAACCCCCGTCTCGAAGGCCAGCACCTGCTGCGTGCGCAGTGCGACCTCCACCGCGTGTTCGGTCGGCAACGCGAGGGTCTCATCCATCGAGTTGGTGTGCAGCGACTGCGTCCCGCCGAGCACCGCAGCCATGGCCTGGTACGCGACGCGGACGATGTTGTTCATCGGCTGCTGCGCGGTGAGTGTGACGCCGGCAGTCTGCGAATGGAAGCGCATGACCCACGAGCGCGGGTTCTTCGCGCCGTAGCGCTCTTTCATGTGGCGCGCCCAGATGCGGCGCGCGGCGCGGAGCTTCGCGATCTCCTCGAAGAAATCGTTGTGGATGTCCCAGAAGAACGAGAGCCGCGGCGCGAAATCGTCCACGTCGAGTCCGCGGGCGATGCCACGCTCCACGTAGGTGAAGCCGTCGGCGAGCGTGAAGGCGAGCTCCTGCGCGGCGGTGGACCCGGCCTCGCGGATGTGGTAGCCCGAGATGGACACCGTGTTCCACTGCGGGACGTGCTGGGCACCGTACTCGAACATGTCGACGATGAGCCGCAACGCCGGTTCGATCGGGAAGCACCAGGCGTGCTGCGCCATGTACTCCTTGAGGATGTCGTTCTGCACCGTGCCCCGAAGCAGTTCGGGCTTGACGCCCTGCTTCTCGGCGGCGGCGATGTAGAAGCACCACAGGATGATGGCTGGCCCATTGATGGTCATCGAGGTCGACACTTGGTCGAGCGGGATGCCGTCGAACAGCGATTCCATGTCGGCGAGCGAACTGATCGCCACCCCGCACTTCCCGACCTCACCCTCGGAGCGGGGATGGTCGGAGTCGTAGCCCATCAAGGTCGGGAAGTCGAAGGCGACGGAGAGGCCGGTGGTGCCGTTCTTGAGGAGGAACTTGTAGCGCTCGTTCGTCTCCTTGGCCGAGCCGAAGCCGGCGAACTGGCGCATCGTCCAGAGCTTGCCGCGATAGCCGGTCGGATGGATGCCGCGTGTGAACGGAAACACGCCAGGCACCTCGAACGCCGTGCCGGCCGAACCGTCGAGATCGAGCGCGGTGTACAGCGGCGCGACCTCCTTGGCGGAGTTGGTGTAGGCCGTGTCGCGCTTCTCGCCCTTGGAGTAGCGGGCGCGCCAGGCATCGACTTCGGCGCGGAGCTGCGCGAGCTCCTGCTGCATCGCGGCGACGGTCGGATCGAGTTCAGGGACGGACGTCATGAGGGGGTTCCGGTGAGGGTCCCGGCGGCGACGCTCCGGACGAGCAGCGCCTCCGCCACAGCCAACGGGGTCGTCTCGCCCGCTTCAAGCGCGGGGAGCTGCCCTTCGAGCCACGCCAGCGTCGCCGCATCGCGCCAGAGGCGCTGCCGCACCCGCTGTTCCACTACATCCACGACGCGCTCGCGGAGCCGAGCCCGGCGGCGCAGGTGTAGCATGCCGCTGCGTTCAAGATACCCGAAATGACGATCCAGGGCCGCGGCGAGTTCCTCCACCCCCTCCCCCGTGGCCCCGACGCTCCGTAGCACCGATGGGGTCCACTGGTCAACGTCGTCACGTGCGGCAGCCTCCCGAGCGAGCCGCTTGGGGTTCTTCTGTCGGAGATCGACGCCATGATGCGCGGGGACGTTCTTGAGCGTCTCACCGCTGCGTAGGCCGAGCATGAGCTCGATGTCGTTGCGGAGCCGGTCCGCTCCGGGACGATCGGCTTTGTTCACCACGAACAGATCCGCGATCTCCATCACGCCCGCCTTCAACGTCTGGATGGAGTCGCCGGACT
>JBJXGK010000140.1:0-5997 GCA_046153705.1 Gemmatimonadaceae bacterium | reverse complement strand
CCCGCCTCGTCCTGCACCTTGGCGATGAGCGACATCTTGCGACGCAGGCTCGGCGCGCGCGTGATCCAGTTGCCTTCCGGCAGCATGCCGACGATCTCGGAGTGCGCGTGCTGCGACATCATTCGCGTCAGCTGCTTGCGATAGCGCTCGGGCATCCAGTCCTTGGGCTCGATGCTGTCGCCGGCGGCGATCTTGGCTTCGAAGGCGGCGTTGAGGGCCGACTCTTCGACGGGGGCGTTGGGGGTCTGTTCCATAGGGTGTAAGTTAGTGCTATGTCCACCAACGCTTCCAGCTCCGCCGGGGTGCCCGAGGGCACGGTCCGGACCACCCTCAGGGACGGCATTGGGACGGTGGAGTTCGCCCACCCGAAGGGGAACTCCTTACCCGCCAAGCTCCTGAACGAGTTGGCCGCCGCCATCACCCAGCTCGGCGCAGACCCGGCCGCCCGGGTCATCGTCCTGCGGAGTGCCGGCACGAGCACCTTCTGTGCAGGCGCCTCCTTCGACGAATTCACCGCCGTCGCCGATCCGGCGGCCGGGCAGGAGTTCTTCACCGGGTTCTCCCGCGTGATCCTCGCGATGACCCGTGCCCCGAAGTTCGTGCTCACCCGCGTCCAGGGGCGCGCGGCCGGCGGTGCCATCGGCGTGATCGCGGCGAGTGACTACTCCATCGCCGTACGCAGTGCGCAGGTGAAGCTGAGCGAGCTCCAGGTCGGGATCGGGCCGTTCGTCGTGGGGGTGGTGATCGAACGCAAACTCGGACTCGCACCCTTCATGAACCTCGGCGTCCACGCCGACTGGCATGATGCCGAGTGGTGTGAGCGCCACGGCTTGTACTCGATGCTCGTCGATGATGCGGCACAGCTCGACGCGGCCATCGATACGCATGCGACACGCCTTGCGGCGGCGAACCCCGAAGCGATGCGCGAGATGAAGAAGATCTTCTGGCGAGACACCGAGGACTGGGCCGATCGCATGAGCGAGCGTGCCGCGATGAGCGGCCGAATGGTGCTGTCCGAATTCACACGCGACGCTCTGGCGAAGTTCCGAGCGCGCTGACGAAGAGTCGCGCGCCCGCCGCGATGCACTCGGAATGCGCTCGCGGCTACGCGGCGTAGATCGCGGTGATAGCCTGTTCGAACGACTCCACGTACCCGCCCTCTCGCACGCGGGTCGTCGCGCTGAACCCGGCCTCGTCGAGCTTCTTCGCGGCGTCGAGCAGCGTCTGCACGTCGAACGGCACCCCGGCGTCCTTGGCGAGATACTCCTCCACCGCGGTGAGGTAGCCCATCATGCCGCCGAGTTCGGTGGGTGCGTACACCTTGTGCGCACGCTCGAGCAGGGTGACCGCCGACGCATCGGGCATCACGAGATTCTCGCTCCCGCAGACCACCGCGAGCCGCGCATTGGCCGCGCAGGCCTCCACGGTCGCACGATCGAGCGTGCTGCCGGCCGCATTCACCACGAGCGCATCGATCGGCTCCTTGAGCATCGCCAGTTTCTGCTCCGGCGTCCACGTGCGGATCCCCAAGGCTCCGAGCTCCGCGCGTCGTTCGGCGCGTGACTCGCACGCGAGGATGGTCGTACCCCGCTCACGCAGGCGCCCGACGATATGCATGCCGATGTTGCCGCAGCCGATGAGCGCGACCGTCGCCCGCTCGAGCGGCACGCCGCTCGCGCGCAACATGCCATCGAGGATGCGGTAGTTCCCTTCACCGGTCGGCACTGATGTGTCCGCGACCACACTGCCCTTGTACCGCGCATTCAGGTAGCCGAGCGAGGACGTCGTGCCGTCGTGCATCAGGCCGTGCCCGAGATCCTGCCCCGTGGTGAGTCGGATACCCGCCGAACGCTCGATCTCGAGGAACGACGCGATCGCGAAGTCGAGCAATGCCGCGTCATGTGGCTGTCCTATCCGCGCGTCCGCACTCGGCGCGAGTACACACTTGCCGCCGACCACCCGACTGAGATCGCGCGCGGCGAGCGGTCCGCCCACGCCGATCACGCGCGACCAGTGGACCTTCTCCTCCATCCCCATCGCCAGCGCGATCGCCTCGCGGTCGGTGGTGAAACCCGGCGCTGAGGTGCGCTCGACCGGCGCGATACGAAAACCGCCGAGCGAGAGCTTTTGAGAGCCCGGCTCGGCGTGCGTGGCGACGGAGAGCGTCCAGCCGTGGCTGGGCTCCGCAAATCGATACACCCAGACCTTCGGGTTGCGCGTCGCGGCGAGTTCGGGCACGAGTCGGAGCGACTCGGCGGGGGAGAGGATGGTGGCGGGCACTGGGATAAGTTAGCGGGCTCTATTCACTAAACATGTGGAAGACAGGACCCACGGGCGTACATCTTGTTTACACAATCTGGCGTCGGTCCGATTGATGTTCTGTTGTACGAATACTATCATCACCCCATGAGATCTGCCGACCGAGGCCGCGGGGAGGCCAACCCACTCTTCAATCGTCTCGCCGTCCTGCGGGCCGAGCGCGGGATGTCGCGCCAGGCCCTGGCTGACGCCCTCGGCGTGAACTACCAGACGGTCGGCTACCTGGAGCGTGGGGAGTACAACCCGTCTTTGGAGCTGGCATTCAAGATCAGCGACGTGTTCGGCGTGCCGATCGAAGCGGTGTTCTCCCGCACGCCGTTCCCCCCGCTCTCCACCTTGTTGTATGGGCGCGCCGGTGCGGCGCCGACCTTTTCTCCAGAGACGACCGCATGAAGTGGCTGCTGATGGTGGCGATCGGCCTTTCGCTCGCTCAACCGGCGCGCGCGCAGATGAGCACACCCCGGGCCGACTTCGACTCGGCGTGGTCGGCGATCTCGCGCACGTACTGGGACACGGCGTTCGTCTCGGGCCGCTGGCGCACGGTGCGCGACTCGCTGCGCGGAACGCTCGGCGAGGACGCCGATGCCGACGCGGTGCGTCGCGCGATTCGCGCATTGATCGCGGTGCCGGAGCTTTCGCACTTCGTGCTGCTCCCGAAGTCGGCGATGCAGACGCCGTCCTCGTCCGACCCGATGGGGAACACGTCGCGTCGCGATGCGGATCGCGACGCGCGTCCGGGCACCGTAGGGATCGACGTGCGACTGATCGGGACGGATGTCGCGGTCTGGCGGGTAGAGGCGGGCTCCCCCGGGGCGGCCGCGGGCATCCGCTCCGGTGACCTCGTCACGCATCTCGATACCGTGCCGGTGCCGACGCTGCGGCGCATGCTCCGCGAGTCGATGCCGAAGGACAGCGTCGCCGCCGACCGACTCGTGACGACGCTGATCAAGGCGCGCCTCGGTGGCAACGTCGGCGACACGCTCCGCCTGACGGTGACCGACGCGCGCGGTGGGTCGCGGACGCACCGGCTCGTGCGCACCCCGATGACGGGACAGCTCACCAAGTTCGGCAATCTGCCGGCGATGGTGATCCAATCGACGTCCGCACGGGAGACGATCACCACGGCCAGCGGCACACGCCGCGTCGCACGGATCGGCTGGAGCGGGTGGTTCCCCGTGCTCTCCCCGACCCTCGACACGATGTTCTTCGCCAGCCGTGACGCGGATGCCATCATCATCGATCTGCGCGGGAACCCGGGCGGTGTGATCGGCATGCTCGCCGGCGTCTCCGGGCACGTGCTCGACACCATGGTCTCGCTCGGGGAACTCAAGACGCGCAGTGGAGTGATGCGCTTCGCGGCCAACCCGCGTCGCGTCGATCGCGCCGGCACGGCGTATCCTCCGTTCGCTGGCCCGCTGGCGATCCTCGTCGACGAATACTCGGCGAGCACGTCCGAGTTCTTCGCAGCAGGGATGCAGGCGCTGGGCCGTGCGCGGGTGTTCGGCACGCGAAGCGCCGGCATGGCGCTGCCGGCCGCAGCCGGTGCACTGCCCAGCGGTGACATCCTGATGCATGTGATCGCCGACCACGCCGACGCGAAGGGGCGTCGGGTGGAAGGCATCGGCGTGATCCCCGAGGAGGCCACGCCGCTGACGCTTGTTGACTTGAGGAACGGCCGGGACGCCGCCCTCGAAGCCGCCCGTGCTTGGATCGCACGGGGGGCGCCGTGATGCCCGCGGCAGCTGTTCGTCCCATTCAGAAGGGGTACGCGTCTGCGGACCCCACCAATGCACGACCCCACTCGCTCGGAGGCCCTGTGCTCTCGCGTCGTTCCGTCCGTCTCACCCTGCTCGCCCTTTCCCTCGTCGCGGGGCGCGCTGTCGCGGCGCAGACCCCCGACGATCTGCTCGCGAAGTACGCCAAGGCGGTCGATCCCGAAGGCAAGATCGCATCGATCCAGGGCATGAAGTCCACCATGACCATGGAGATGGCGGCTATGGGCATGACCGCGACGATCTCGTCCGTGCAGCGTCGCCCCAACCAGATGGCTGTGACCATCAGCCTGCCGGGTATCGGCGAGATGCGCTCGGGCTACGACGGCAGCATGGCGTGGTCGACCGATCCGATGCAGGGCGCGCGCATCATGAGCGGCCTCGAGGCCGCGGCCATCGCCGACGGTGCCGACATGAACGCCATGCTCCGGCCCGCCTCACTCTTCTCCGCGTCCGAGATGGCCGGTGAAGCAGAGGTCGACGGCGAGAAGTGCCTTCGCGTGAAGCACACGTGGAAGTCAGGTCGCGTCACCACCGACTGCTACTCGACCAAGAGTGGGCTGATCATCGAGACCCTTGCCAAGCAGAGCTCGCCGCAGGGCGAACTCGACGCGGTCAGCAAGATCGGCGACTATCGTTCGGTGGGCGGCATCATGATGCCGTACAAGATCACCGTGCAGGTGATGGGCATGGAGCAGGTCATGAAGATCGTCTCGGCCGAGGTCGGCGACATCGACCCGGCGCTGGTAGCGGCACCCGCAGACGTGAAGGCGCTCAAGAAGCCGTAAGCATCCTTTCTGGGTGTGCGACGGGGCCGCGCGGAACACGCGCGGCCCCGTCGTCGTACCAAGGGGGAGTGACCCCGTGGCTCTTTCGGCGGACCTGCGTGTATCACCACTGACTCTCTCACGGAACGGAACCCATGCTCCGAGTGCCCCGACGTGCCGCGTTGGCGGCGACGCTCGCCGCTGTCACCCTTACCGCGGCGGCCTGCGACGACGATGGTCCGACCGGCCCGCCGGTGGAGTCGTTGGCCTGCAACACCACGGTCGGCAACTTGGCCTTCGGTGACACCGTCACCGGGGTGCTGGTGCGTGAGTCCTGCCGGCTCACCGACGGCACGTTCGCCGACCGCTGGCGGATGGAGATCGACACCGCCTCGGTGCTGACCATCGATCATATGAGCGAAGACTTCGATCCCTACCTGATCATCCGCGACGCCCAGGGCAATCAGATCGTCGCGGACGACGACGGCGGCATCGGCGACGACTCGCGCATCACGTTCGGATTCGCGGCGGGCACGTACTATGTGCTCGCGAATACCTTTGATCCCGATGACTTTGGCGGCTATACGCTCATCGTCCGTTAGGCCACGCCGACGCGCCCTGCGCTGGGCGGTGATCGGCACGTTCCTCACGGCGACCGCGACCACGGCGTTCCTGCTCCGCGACCCGGAGCCGGAGTTCGACGCGCGTCGCGGCACGCTCACCGACGTGGATACCGCCGCCACGATCACGGACAGCACGGCACGTGAGCAGGTGGTGACGCTGCGGTCGTCGACCGGGCTCACCGTGCGCCTAGCGGTGCGCACGCCACATGCGGACGGCGGCCGTGACGCGACCGGTCAGGCCCACGCGCGCCCGGTGGTGCAGCGGCCGCTCTTCGTCGTCTTGGGCGGCCACCAGCGCGGTCTGCGCGCCGGTGCTCTGGTTGGCGATCCGCGCGGCACCATCTTCGCCTCGCTCGAGTACCCGTTCGAGGGTGACCACAAGGCGAAAGGTCTCGCCGTCGTCGCACAGCTGCCCGCGATTCGCCGCGCGTTCTACGACACGCCGCCCGCGGTCTCGCTGGCGCTGGACCATCTGTTGTCGCGACCCGATGTCGACCCGACGCGTGTCGAACTCGT
>JBJXGK010000138.1:0-44471 GCA_046153705.1 Gemmatimonadaceae bacterium | reverse complement strand
ATCGCGGCGTTGGGACCGACGTTCGTGAAGCTCGCCCAGGTATTCGCGGCCCGTGCGGACTTGATCCCTGAGCCTTACCTCTCGCAGCTCGGCACACTCACCGACCAAGTGCCACCAGTGACGTGGGAGGAGATCCGAGGTGAGATCATCGCGGCGTATGGAAAGGAACCCGAAGAACTCTTCGAGACGATCAATCGCACACCCGTTGCGGCAGCCTCGCTCGGACAAGTGCATCGTGCGCGGTGGAAGGGGCGTGATGTCGCGGTGAAGGTGCTGCGGCCGAAAATCGAGCTCACGGTCGATCGCGACCTGCGTTCGGCGCGTTCGATCACGGCGTGGGCGGCGCGGCGATGGCCGGTGCCGCACGTGCAGGGCTTCCAGGCGCTGGTCGAGGAGTTCGCGGCGCGCATCGGTGAAGAGATGGATTTCCGAAAGGAGGCCGAGTACGCGACCGAGGTGCGAGCGCACTTCGCGGGCAATCCACGCGTGGTGATCCCGGCGGTGATGCCGGAGCTCACACGGCAACGCGTGCTGGTGCTCGAGTTCATCGAAGGCACTCGGGTGGATCGACTCACTCAAGGCGGCGTCGATGCCAAGCGACTCGCTGGCCTCGTGATGGAGATCTACGTGCAGATGATGCTGGTGGACGGGCTCTTCCACGCTGACCCGCACCCCGGCAACCTCCTTGTGTCGCCGACCGGGAAGCTGGTGCTGCTCGACTTCGGCATGATGGTGCGCGTGTCGCCCGAGCTGCGCATGAAGCTCATCCGCACGGTGTTCGCGAGCATCCGTCGCGACGCCAAGGCCGTGGCGCAGGGATTCCGTGACCTCGGCCTCTTCACGCCCACAGCGGATCAGGCGCAGGTCGATCGCCTGAGTGAGCTGCTGGTGGCGATGGCGAGCACACGCTCGACCACACAGCAGCGGATCGAGACGATGTTGGCGGACCGCGTGATGCAGTCGCTGTACGACTTTCCGGTGATCCTGCCGCGCGACCTCGTGTATTTCGCGCGCACCGCGGCGCTCATCGAGGGCGTAGGGACGCGCTACGATCCCTACTTCAATGCGGTCGAGGTGGGTACACCGGTCGTGATGCGGATGCGGAGCACGATCCTCAAGTCGTTGGGGGAGCAGGCGGAGCCGAGCCTCGAGGAGATCGCGGCGGTCGCTGGGTTTGCGGCGGGGCGGGCTTGGCGCTCGGCGCGGGAGTGGATCGGCGACAAGCTGGCGCTGCGATAGATTCAGCGGCGATGCCCTCGCCGAAGAAACCCGCCAGCGGACCCACGCCCACGAGTGCGGCGAAACCGACGTTCTTCAAGTCACCCGCCGCCTTCCGCGCTTGGCTCGAGAAACACCACGCGAGCAAGACCGAGCTGTGGGTCGCATACTATAAGAAGCACACCGGCAAGCCGACGATCGTGTGGGCCGAAGCGGTGGTGGAGGCGCTGTGTTTCGGGTGGATCGACGGTATCGCGAAGTCGCTGGGCGACGACGCGCACATGAACCGTTTCACCCCGCGCAAGCGCACGAGCATCTGGAGCGAGGTCAACGTGCGCTCGGCTCAGCGGCTCATCGCCGAAGGACGGATGATGCCGGCCGGGCTCGCGGCGTTCGAGGCGCGCACGGAGAACCGCACCGGCATCTACGCGTTCGAGGGCAAGGCGGCGACCTTCACGGCGGCCGAAGAGCAGTTGTTCAAGAAGAACAAGAAGGCGTGGAGCTATTGGGTCGCGGCTCCGGCGGGGTACAAGCGCACGGCCACGCACTGGGTGATGAGTGCGAAGCGTGAGGAGACGCGCGCGAAGCGGCTGGCGACGTTGATCTCAGACTCGGAGGCTGGTTTGCGGATTGCACAGTTGCGGCGATGAGCATGGCGCGTGTCGCCCGTGCGTCGTGGACGGGACTCGCCGTGATGCTGGGACTCCTGCCGGCGTCGGCGGGCGTGTCCGCCCAGCCGGTCGTGAGTTCGGCGGCGAACGCGGCGGCGACCTGCCTGCGCGACCTGCACGGACGCTGGGTGGGGCCCGGCACCGTCCTCGGCCGTGCGATCACGATGGAACAGGACTGGTCACCCGCGCTCGGTGGCAGCTTCACTGAGCTCCGCATGCGGCACTACGCGCCGGACAGTACGGCACGGGTCACGTTCGAGGGTCGCGGATTGTACCGCGCGGGTGGCGACACCGTGTCCGGCACCTGGAGCGACTTACGCGGAGTCACGTTCGACATCGCGGGCCGCTGTGCGGGCGGTGCGTTCACGAGCGAGTGGCGCGGTGTGGAGCGTGGACAGACGACGTATGCGCTACGCGCTGATACGATGGTGGTGATCGACAGCGTGTGGCCAGCGAACGGCAGTGCGAAGCGGGAGTTCGGACGGTCGGTGCTGCGCCGCGACGTGGTGCGAGCCGCGGACGAGTCGGCGGCCAGAGCGCTCGCGGACAGCGCGCTCGCGATGATCACGCGACTGGACTTCGTCGCGCTCACCGACCTGATGCTCGACGAAGGTGTGACGTTCTCGGCGCGGGAGCGCGCGGGCGAGATCCGATACAACGCGCGCACGCGGGCGCAGGAACGCGAGTCGCAGGTGGCCGGCACACTGTCGGAACGTGGGTTCGACGCGCAGGTGCGGGTGTCGGGTCCGTTGGCGACCGTGTGGGTCCCGTACGATCTCTACTTGAACGGGCAGTGGTCGCATTGCGGGGTGGATGCATTCACGCTGCTGAAGATCGATGGGCGCTGGCGGATCGCGACGTTGGTGTGGAGTGTGGAACAGCCGCCAGCCTGTCTCAGGCATCCGGGTGGAGCACCGCGGCCGTGACGCCAAGTGCGAGGACGAGGAGACCCTCCCCCACCCTCGCCGACTTGCGCGCCCTCGCTCTCGCGCGCAGCCTGTTCGCTCCCACCACGCTGAGCAAGGCCATCGCCCGTCTGGGCTTCGTGCAAGCCGATCCCATCCGTGCACCCGCGCGCGCCCAGGACCTCACGCTGCGCCACCGCGTCAAGGACTACGTGGCGGGCGACCTCGAACGCCGGTACCCGCGGCTGGCGATCGAAGAAGACTTCTTCGTCAACTACGGGTTCCTCCCGTGCACCACCCAATGCCTGATGCATCCGCGTGGAGAGCGCACACCGTGGACCGCTTCACGCCGACGGCAAGCCGAGTCGGTGTTGGCGTTCGTGCGCGAGCGGGGGGTGGTGCATCCGCGTGAGGTGGACGCCGCGTTCGCGCATGGCAAGACGCAGAACTGGTTCGGCGGGTCGAGCAACGCGAGCACACAACTGCTGGATGCGATGCACTATCGCGGCATGCTGCGCATCGCACGCCGGGAGAGCGGTGTGCGCACGTATGCCGTCCGCGAGCCGACACCGACGCCCGCGGACGACGCGGCGGCGTTCGACGCGCTCTTCGATGTGGCCGTCGCGAAGTATGCGCCGCTCCCGTCCGCGACCCTCAGTTGGTTGGCGCGAGCGATCGTAGTGGGTGCGCCGCAGTTGCGCGACGAACGCGCAGCGGCGCTCGATCGCCTGAGATCGCGATCGGCGACCACGCACATCGATGGCGTCGATTGGTACTGGCCCGTGCAGGAACGCATCCGCCATACCGAGCCGGAGGAGCGGGTGCGGTTGCTGGCGCCGTTCGATCCGGTGGTATGGGACCGGCGGCGCTTCGAGCTCTTCTGGGGGTGGGCGTATCGGTTCGAGGCGTATACGCCGGCACCGAAGCGCGTGCGTGGGTACTATGCGCTGCCGCTACTCTGGCGTGATGAAGTGATCGGCTGGGCGAATCTGTCGGTACGCGAGGGGACACTCGTGCACGAGCTCGGGTTCGTGTCGGGGCGCGCGCCGCGCGAACGGGAGTTCAAGCGCGCGCTCGACACGGAGCTCGATGCGATGCGGCGGTTCCTCGACCTGGGCGGCTGACACGCGTGCAGGCGTCGGGGCGACACCATCCGAGCCGGCGACTACGATGGTTTGGGAAACACCAGCACGAACGTCGCCCCCCGCGGCTCAGTCCGCTCGACCGCGATGCTCCCCCCCAACGCGTCCATCACCCGCTGACAGATGCTGAGGCCGAGTCCGTAACCGCCGGTCGACTTCGTACGTGAACGGTCGACCCGGTAGAACGGCTCGAAGACCCGCGTCTCCTCACCCTCCGGCATCCCCGCGCCGTCATCTCGCACCCGCACCTCGAGCGACCGCTCGCGCACGTCCACGGACACCTCGACCGGACGACTGTCGGGCAGTGCGTACTTCGTCGCGTTCTCGAGCAGGTTGCGCATCACGGTACGCACCTTCTCGCCATCGATGTCCACGAGCAGTGTCCGTGCCGGACCGATGAGCCGCGCGCCGGGAGGGGTCGTCTCGAACGCACGCGTCGCATGCTCCAGGATCGGCCAGAGATCCTCGCGCGCCACGCGCAAGCCGCTCGGCGTCCGCAGTCGCTCGAGTTCGAGCAGCTCGCTCACCATCCGCTCCATCTCGGCGACATCCTCCTGCAGTCGCGCCCGCTGCACATCGTCAGGGAGCAGGGCGAGTGCCACCCGCATC
Source organism: Gemmatimonadaceae bacterium (assembly GCA_046153705.1). GTDB lineage: Bacteria > Gemmatimonadota > Gemmatimonadetes > Gemmatimonadales > Gemmatimonadaceae > Pseudogemmatithrix. The sequence goes on along the minus strand of JBJXGK010000138.1, from coordinate 39,926 downwards.
CGCGTCAGCGGCGAGCGCAGCTCGTGACTCACGTCGACCAGCAGTCTCTCCCGCGACTCCACCATGTCGCGCACCCTCGATGCCATCTGATTGAACGCGTCAGCGAGATGGCCGAACTCATCGCCGGTGGTACGTGGCACACGCACACCCAGCTCACCGCGACCGAGCCGCGACACGCCGTCACTCAACAGACGTAGCGGCCCGAGCACCTGGCGCAGCGTGAAGTGCGCCGCGAACACCGCACCCGCGATCGCGACAAGGGTGATGACCAAGAGCCCATCGTGCGCCGCGCCGCGATCGATCTGGTCGTGCAGGTCCCGCGTCAGCACGACGAAGAGCCCGATCACGACGAGCAAGAGGACCAGCGTCATCGTCGTCATGATCGCGATCATCTTCGCGAATACCGAATCGCGTCGGCGGAGCCGCGGTGTGGTCACGAGTCACCTCCGATGAAGCTGTAACCGACGCCACGCACGGTGCGGATGTACACCGGACGCCGCGCGTCATCTCCGAGCTTCTGACGCAGCCGGCTCACGAGGACGTCGATCGAGCGATCGAACGACTCCCAGTTGATGCCGTGGGTTCCCTCGATGATGCGGTCACGACTCAGCACACGCCCGCGATGGCGCATCAGGAACCCGAGCAGCTCGAGTTCGGCGGGAGTGACGTCGAGGGCACGGCCGTCGAGGTGCGCGGAACGGGCGGTCCAGTTCAGCTCGAGTGGTCCGGAGCGGAAGGTCTCGGGCGCAGCGTCGGTACCACGCCGCAACACCGCTTGGATCCGCGCGACGAGTTCGCGCGGCTCGAACGGTTTCGCCAGATAGTCATCGGCGCCGAGTTCGAGGCCGAGGATCCGGTCTACCACCTCTCCGCGCGCCGTCAGCATGATGATGGGCACCCGGCTCGTCTCACGGATGCGTCGGCACACGGAGAGGCCATCGGTCTCGGGGAGCATCACGTCCAGGATGACCAGATCGGGTGACTCGCGCTCCAGCCGCTGCAGTCCCACCGACGGCCGCTCCGCCGCCGTCACGACGAAGCCGTGGCCGCCGAGGTACTCGGCGAGCACGGAGGTGAGCCGCTCATCGTCATCGATGATGAGCAGGCGGGTGGGGGTCTTGGAGTCGCGGAGGGTCATCGGAAGAAATCTGGCACTGTGTCAGCCGGCGAGCAGGGCGCGCAGCGGCGGTATCCGCGCCGCGCTCCGGGCTGGGACGGCGCCGAACCCGATGCCGATCGCAAGCGCCGTGCAGAGCGACAGCAGCAAGGCGCCCGGCGGCGGCGCCACGGGCCACGCGGTGGTCGCCGCGATCACCTGACCCCCGCCGGCTGCGACGACGATACCGATCACCCAGCCCGCGAGGGACAGGAGCGTCGCCTCGAGCAGGAACTGCGTGACGATGGCACGCGGCGTCGCACCGACGGCGACGCGGAGGCCGATCTCGCGCGTGCGTTCGCGTACCGAGAGGAGCATGACGACCATGACACCGGCCCCGCCGACGACGAGGGCGAGCGCGGCGAGTCCGAGCGTCAGGGCGCGCAATGTCGCCGCCGTACGTTGTTGGCCCGCGAAGAAGCGCGCGACGTCTTGCACCTCGAAGTCGGCACGTGCATCGCGCGGAGACGCGTGCAGCCATCGCATCAGCTCGCGGATCTGCGCCTCCGCCGCCGGCATCGCCTCGCGATCGACGACGCTGACGTAGATCGCGTTCAGCCACGATGCGTTGATCACGCGGCGGAGCGCCGTGCGCAGCGGCACCACGACCTGGTCATCCTCGTCGCCGTCGGCCAGCGTGCCCTTGGCGGCGAGGACGCCGATCACCTCGAACGGTACGCGGCCCACGCGCAACTCGCTGCCGATGGGGTCACGGTCGCCGAACAGTGTCGCGGCCACGCGTGCGCCCAACACCACGACGCGAGTCGCGCGCTCGTTCTCCTCCTCGCTGAAGAACCGTCCGCGCGCGACCTCATAGCGTCGGATCAGCGGATAGTTCGGTGTCGTACCGAGTACCTTGGTGCGCATGGCCGCCCCACCGGCTATCACGCGCACCGGAGCGTCGATCGCTGGGGCGGCGTGTGCGACCGTCGGCAGTCCCGCGACTGCCTCAGCGTCATCGAGGCGGAGCGTCCGGACGCTGCCGCGGATCCCGGCGCGAGCAACGCTCCGCTGTACCGCCGCTGGGCGGACGATGAGCAGATTCACACCGAGGGCATCCATCTCGCGCCGCAGCGTGACTTCGACACCTTCGCCGACGGCCGCTGCCAGCACGATCGCCGCGACACCGGTGCTCACACTCGCCAGCGCAAGCACCGCCCGGATCCGGCGGGCCGCGAGTGCATTGACCGAGAGACGCAGCGCCCGTCGCAGCCTCATCGCAGCCTCATCGCAACGCGTCCACTGGGTTGAGCGTCGCCGCGCGGCGAGCCGGCAACACCCCGGCGAGCCAGCCGGTCAGCACGGCAGCACCGAGGCCGGTGGCGATCGCCGTCCACGTGAGTTGCCCGTCGGCTTCGATCCGAGCGCCTATCGCGCGCGCGCCGAGGGCGGCCACCCCGAGGCCGATGAACCCGCCGACGACCGTCGTGATCGCCGTCTCGACGAGGAACTGCCGATGAACGTCCTCCGGACGCGCCCCGACAGCACGGCGAAGGCCGATCTCACGCAGCCGCTCGTTCACTGCGCCCAACATGAGGGCGGCGGTGATCACGCCGCCCAGGACGAGGATGATCGTCGCGCCGAGCGGCACGTAGAGGGTCAATGTCGTACGACTGTTCTCGACGATCCGCTGCGCCGCCAGCGCGGTCATGATTCGGAAGTCATCATCTTGCTCTGCCACGAGGCGATGTTGCCTGCGCAAGGACGCCGCGACCTGCTCGGCGATCTCCTCGCCGCGCTCGGGAACATCGACCAGGAGCTTCGCTCCGCTGATCGCATCGAGGTTGTTCAGGCGGCGCATGACCGTCGTGAGCGGCATGACGATCTCGTTGTCGCGGTCCATCCCGTGCAGATCGGTGCCGAACTCCTCGAGCACCCCGATGACACGCACCGGTACCGCACCGACCTGGACGTCCGACCCGATCGGATCGCCATCGCCGAACAGGTCGCGCGCGACGCTGCGCCCGATGATCGCGACGCGCGCGGCACTCGTGACGTCGGCCGACGCGAACGACTCGCCCTCGGCGACGCCCCGCTCCCACACGCGCGACCAGCGCTCCGAGCTACCGAGCACGCGCGTGGTCACGCTCGCAGTGCCACGCTGCACGGTGGTCCCGTTCAGCACCGCCTGCGGATCCCACTCCACGATGCCGTCGACCTCCTGCACCACCGCCAGCATGTCGTCGACGGTCAATCGTGCCGCGTCCGCGCGGGGGCTTCCCATCATGCGGCCACCGCCCGCGATGACGAGCATCGAAGCATCCCCCACCATTCGTCGGAACATCGTGACCATCTTCGCTTCGAGCGTCCGGCCCATCGACAACGTGAGCGTCAGCGCCGCCACCCCCACCACGCTGCCGCACATGATGAACACCGTGCGCAGCGGTTGGCGGCGCAGCGACCGGAGGCTTTGACCGAAGAGTCGCGTGGTGTTCATCGGGCACCCCCTCGAAGCGTGGCATCGGTACTCGTGTTCACCGATGCACGTTCGTCCTGTACGATCCGGCCGTCGTCGATCCGGACGATCCGGTCCGCTGCGGCGGCGATGAGTGGATCGTGGGTCACGAGCACGATCGTCCGCCCCTGCTGATGCAGGTCGCGGAAGATCCGCATGATCTCCCGCGCGGAGGCCGCATCGAGGTTCCCGGTGGGTTCGTCGGCGAGGAGGAGCTGCGGTTCGTTCACGAGCGCGCGCGCGATCGCGACGCGCTGCTGCTGTCCGCCCGAGAGCTCGCCGGGCGAGTGCGCCATCCGGTCCGCGAGTCCGACCGCCGCCAACGCCTTCGCCCCCAGTCCGTCGATGTTCTCACGGTCGGAGTAGATGAGCGGAAGCTCGACGTTCTCAAGCGCCGTCGTCCGCTCCAGCAGGTGGAACGACTGGAACACGAATCCGATGCGGCGGTTCCGGAACCGCGCTTGTTCGGCCGGATCCATCTGCGCGACATCCTCGCCGTCGAACACGTATCGCCCGCCACTCGGTCGATCCAGCGCGCCCAGGATGGTCAGCAGCGTGGACTTGCCCGATCCCGACGTGCCGACGATCGCGACGAACTCTCCGCGCTCGATACGCAGCGTCGCGTCGCGCAACGCGCGCACTGGCTCGGCGCCGGGCCGCGGGAACTCTTTGGAGATGCCATCCAGCTCGATCATCGCTTCCCTCCTTCGGGTGTGTTCGGCTCGCCGAGGACCACGGAGTCGCGTTCGTCCAATCCCTCCAGGATCTCGACATACTGCGCGTCGCGGACGCCGGCACGGACCCAACGCCGCTCGGTCTCGTTCCCACGGGCCAGGAGCACATAGGTGCGTCCACCCTCCAAGCGGACGGCACGGATGGGGACGGTCAGCGCCGCTTCCTTTTCGTCGATGACCACGCGCACCGTCGCGGTCATCTCGGGGCGCAATGTGCGTCCGCGCGGTGACTCGAACCGGACGACTGCGATGTAGTTGACGACGTTGTCCCGGATCTCCGCCTTCGGATACACGGTCGCCACCCGGCCTTCGAACTCCTCGCCCGCGTATGTGTCCACCGTGAATCGCGCGCGCTGCCCGGGCCGGATCCGTCCGATGTCGGTCTCGTCCACGTAGGTCCACAACTCGAGGCGCCGGGGATCGAGCAAGGTCAGGAACGTCGGCGCGGCGAAGCTCGCCGCGACGGTCTCACCCTCCTGCGTGGCGACGGAGGCGACCACACCGCCGATCGGTGCGACGATGCGGGTGTACTCCACCTGCGCATCGGCGAACGCCACGCTCGCACGCGCGCTCAAGACCTGCTGCTCGGCCAATGCGGCCGCGCGCGCAACGGCGTCGAGTTCACTCGGCGGCACACCGCCGGCCACCGCGAGTTCCTGCGCGCGGCGCAGGTCCGCCGACGTGAATCGTGCGTCGATCTCAGCGCGGCCGAGCGCGGCGGCGGCCTCATCACGCCGTGTGATCCAGTCGCGGTCGTCGAGGCGGGCCAGCAGCTGTCCCTTCTCCACCGCGTCGCCGACCCGCACGTCGAGTCGCGTCACGACGCCCGAGATGCGCGATCCCACGCGCACCTCGGCGCCGACCATCGGTCGGATCACGCCCGTCGCTTTGACCGTTGAGAGGAGATCGCGGCGCACGACCGCGGCACTCCGGAACGCTCCTTCCGCATCGTCGGCACGCCCGGCACCCGCCGACGCGTCCCCGCAGGCCGTTGCGAGGGTCGCGACTGAGAGCCCGACCGCACCGACGATGATCCACCGCCTCCGCTCCATGCGCCCTCCTCCATTGAGCGGAGGAGTCTAGGGGCCGGATGTTGCTCGCATGTTGCTGAGGCGTGAAGAACCGTGGTATGTCAGCGGACCTTGCGCCCAGCCTGATCCCGTCCCCCTTGATGCAGGATCAGGCCAGTCACGTCTCCCGCCGGCGACTTCGTGAACGTGATCTGTGCGTTCGCGACGCGCAGGAAGAACTTGTCAGCCGCCTCCGCGAACAGCGCGGCCTTCGACTGGCCCGTTGCCTGCAACTGCAGGCGGCCATCCTCGAGCGTGATCGCGATCGCGAAGTCCGGACTGAGCTGAAACTCGCCGACATAGGTCTGCAGGACGGCCGCGGCGAGTGTGATCTCCTTCCGCTCCACCGGTGGTCGGTATCCACGAGGTGCCGGTTCCGCGAACGAGTCCCATTCGTACGCGCGCTGGATCCGGCGGCTCAGCTCATTGGCGACCGCGCCGCCCTGATCCGAGTTCGTCATGACCACGAGCCCGTACCCCTTGACCTTGTGTGCGAGCAGCGTCGCCCGAAATCCCCAGTTGGCACCGCCATGCGCGAAGTACCAGCCCTGACCGATCTTCGAAATGGCGAAACCGACCGCGTAGTCGCCTACGCCGACCGGCGAGAGCATCTCCTGAACGGTCGTACGCGAGAGCACACGGTTCGACTGGCCCGACGCGGATCGCTGGACCTCGATGAGCAAACGCGCGAGATCGCTGGGCGTCGTCCAGAGTCCCGCGGCCGCCTGCTCAGGGTAGACGTGCCACTTCGCGCCCATCGCCTTGCCTTCGCCGGAGTGCGCGCGGGCCGCATTGCGATCGAACGACGCCGGCAACGGCTGCTCGAACGTGCTGCGCGTCATGCCGATCGGACGCAGGACGTCATCACGCAGGATGTCGGCGAACGGGCGCCTGCGTGCGTCGCTCAGTGCTTGTTGCATGAGCGTCACGCCACCGCCGGAGTATTCCATGAGCGACATCGGCGGCCGCTCCATGAAAAGCACACCCACGTTCGAGAGTTTGTTTCCTTCGAGGATCTGGAGGGCGGTGGGCACCGAAGCCGCCGGATCGTATCCCGGGAATCCGAACCCGTCGCCGAGTCCCGAGGTGTGGCTGGTGAGCATCCGCGGCGTCACCGGACGATCCTTCGTGAACTCACCGCCGTCGAGCTTCCAGGACGTGAGTATGCGGTTGATGTCGGTGTCGAGCGTGAAGAGGCCGTCCTGCACCGCGCGCAACACCGCCATCGCGGCTACCGGTTTACTGATCGACGCCGCCTGGAACATCGTCTCGGTGTCCACCGGCGCTCCGGTCGCGACGTCGGCGATCCCGTAGCCCTTGGCCCAGTGGATCTGCTGATCACGGATCACGGCCACACTGACGCCCGGGACGTTGAAGCGGGCCATCAGCGCCGTGACGGTTAACGTGCTCAGGTCGTTCGGTCCTGCAGTCGACTGCGCGCCCTCGATCGCGGCCACGTACTCGGCGACGGAACGCGACTGGGCCGGCATCGCCACGGGGACCACTAGGGCGAGGATCGCGAGGACGATGATACTTCTTCTCATGGGGATTCCTGAACAAGGGACAACCGTAGTGACCGCGGTCTACTCTACTCCGCGTGCGTCGCAGGCACCAGAAGTCCGACTCGCACTACGGCTTCGCGCGTCGATTCGCGTTGTCGATATCGCCCGCGATCAACCACCGCCCCGACGCATCCTTGGTGAGAGCGAGCACGAACTTCCCCGCATCCACCTTCGCCGAGCCCCAGCGATACGCACCGATGATCCATCCGCTCTTGCCGTCGACGGAGAACTCCAACGCGCGCAGGTGCAGGCTGTCGCCAGGAGTGAGCGCCTTGGCGATCGCAGCGCGACCGCGTACCGGAGGCTGACCGTCCTGCAAGGCGATGCCGTTCTGTGTGAACAGCGCGGCGAGAGCGGCAGCGTCCTGCGCGAGCCAGTGGCGCTCGTAGTCGCGGAGGATGCGGTCGAGGGCGCTGGGGAGGGTGACGGCGGGGAGGTCCGCCGCCGGTGGGCCGGCAGGCGTTGCCGCCTGGGCGTGTAGCGCGGAGGAGACCGGTGCAGCGGCAGTGCAGAGGAGCAGGGTGGCAGCGAGGAGGCGAGAGCGCAGAGTCATTCGCGGTTCCGGGAAGCGACGTGGAGGGAGTGGGGCGCGGTGGACGTCCTGCTCTTGGACAGCACGATAGGGTGTGCGGGTTTGCTTCGCGGCGGCGATTCAGCGGAGATGCTGTTTACCCAGGGAGGCGTGCGTGACGTACGCAGTCGAAGCACCGGAGCCGGACCGGCTGAGCTTCGAGCACTGGCAAACCGTGCTCCATGCCGGCGCGCACGCCGTGGCGGCGATGGGACTCCCCGAGCCGGTTGTGAACTACCTGCGCGCGAGCCTGCTACACGGCGATGCAGCGCAGTGGCAAGGCTTCGGCAACGGCTGGTCGTTGCGTTCCGGCGACGATTGGCGCAAGCGTGCCAAGGAGTTCGAACCGCCGGAGACGATGGTGATGTTAGAGTCCACCGAGCGGCTGCGGCGCGTGCAATGGGTGGAGAAGCTTCGAAAGATGGCGGTGGCCGACGCGAGCTAACGAAGGCCCTCGGCAACGATTCTCCGGTTTTTGAGGAAGGCGACGATCGTATCCCACGGCCGCGCGCAGTCGTTGTGCCCGCAGGGCATCGCCACGAACTCCGCATCTTGGACGACGCGCGCGAGCATCTGCCCTCCGTGGAACGGCGCGATCTCGTCCGATCGACCGTGCAGCACCAGAAGCGGCCCGCGATAGCCCTGCAACTCGGAGACATTGTCGTACGGATCGCGCACCAGGAATCCTGGCGCGAAGACCGACCGCGCGAACGAACGTAGGTCGGTGAACGTCGACTCGAGGATCAACGCATCGACCTTGCGTCGCGTGGCGAGACGTGTGGCCACACCGCCGCCGAGCGAGCGTCCGTACGCGACGACGGCGATCTGTGCCAAGTGCGGCTGTCGACGGACCCAGTCGTAGGCTTCGACTGACGCAGCGGTGAGTGACTCCTGCGTGGGCGCTCCCTCAGCCACACCGTAGCCAGGGTACTCGACGACGAGTACGGCGAGCCCCGCGCGGCGAAGCGTGCGGAACTCGTTGAGCCAGTCTTCAGCGCGCTCGGCGTTGCCGTGGTGAAAGAGGACGACAGCGCTGGGAGCGGCCGTGGTGGCGGGGAGGTACCACGCAGGGAAAGCGACGGAGTCGGCTGATGCGAGAACCAGAGGTGCGGCGTCTCCCGGAATCGTGCCCGCGAATGGTCCCCTCGGTGCCGGGTACAGCAGCCTGCGCTGGAAGGCGAAGAGCAAGGCGTAGTAGCCGAGCAGCGCGAGGCAGAGGGCGAGGGTCACACGACGAAGCGTCTGCACTCGCTGAGCTCAGGACTTGCCGACGGTCGAAGCATCGTGCGCGGTCGACGCCGTGAGCAGAAAACACAGCAGCAGGAGCACGCTGTACTCCGCCCCGCCCGTCTGATGCCCGACCGTGAACCATCCGCGCGGCGCATGCACGAGGATGATGCCCATGACGTGCTGGAAGGCGAATACGGCGGCGAGCGGCCGTACGAATCGACCGCTCGCCAACACCGCACCACTGATCACTTCGTTGATCGTGATGCCCCACGCGACGAGCAGTCCCATCGGAAACCCCTGGCTGGCCAAGAACCCGCCGAAGTCATCGACGGTGCCGAGCAGGGCGCGCGCAACGCCGTGCGCCGCCATGTAGAGGCCGAGCGTCACGCGCAGCGCGGTCAGCCACTGCGCGGTGGAAAAGAACGGAAAGCGAGACACATGGGCTCCTTGGCTGCGAAATCGGCTCGGGCTCGGAGCGGCCCTACGCCTCCTGCATCCCGAACACCACTGCCGCAAGCGCTCCGCCAGCCAGCGGACCCACGAGGTACAACCACAACGCACTCCACGACCCGCTGCCCATCAGTGCGTTGATCACGGTCGGTCCGATGCCTACCGCAGGGTTGAACGCGCCGCCCGAGATTCCGCCCCCCGCAAACGCGGCGACGACGACCGTGAAGCCGATCGCGAGTCCGTAGTACGAGTTCCCCTGCGTCTTCTTCGCCACCGCCGTGTTGAGCACGACGAGACAGAGCGCGAAGGTGTAGAGCACCTCGACGAGCAATGCGGCCATGGTGGTCGCCTCTACGCCAGGCATCGGGGCGAACGTCTTGCCGGTGATGACGAAGACGGCGATCGACGCGACCAACGCACCTGACACCTGACTGAGGACGTACGGCACGTACTGTCCGGACGGGAGCGCGCCGCGCATCATCGCGGCGAGCGACACGGCTGGATTGTAGTGGCCTCCGGAGATGTGTCCTCCCGCGTACACCATGATCATCAATGCTGCGCCGATCGCCAGCGGCGCGAACTGCGATCCGGCGGTGACCGTCAGTCCGATCGTCAGGACCAGGAAGAAGGTCCCGATGAACTCGGTCAGCATGTTTTTCATGTACGCTCCGTCAGTGGGGGGTGGCGGCGAATCTGGAGCCGCCGCGTGCAGACGGCAATGGTGCGGGGTGCCGGCTACCGCTTCACGAGGTCCAGATCCGTGAACCGCCCGTCATCGGTCAAATGGACGAGGATGAACGTCGCGTCCGTCCCGATGGTCGCGCCGAGATACACGATCCGCGCCACCGCTCCCCCGTGGCGCGAGATGCCGCGGCCTTTCACGTTCTCTTCGCCGACGTAACGCACACTGCCGATGCCGACCAGATCGCGCAGCGGTTCACCGGAATACGCGTTCAGCGCCCCGGGAGCCACGGCACTCGACTGACTCTCGACTTGGCCGAGCGAGATCGCTCGGAGCACTTCCGTCAGACGCGTCGTGCGCACCGGATCGGGGTCGGGCTGCGTGCGCAGCGCCGGCACGAACGGCCCCACGCGAGGCGCGCGCCGGCGGCCACCGATGTCCTCACTCTCGAATCCCGTGAGGGCGCCGGCGCTGTCGCGCAGGAATCGCAGCGTCACGCCACCGTCCACGCGGGTGAACACGTCACGCGCCACGGGCACGAACTCCTCGTCGTCGCGCTCGTCCTTCACGCTCAACAAGCGGTCGCCGCGGCGCTCGAACGCGAGCATGACGTTGTTGCGCACCTCGTAGCGCCCGCTGACCGCGTCGATCGCCGCCGCCGAGGTGGCCACGGCGCGAGGCGCCACGGGCAACGGACGCTCGTTGGGCCAGCCATACAGCCGCGCGACGGTCGTGCGGATCCGTTCGACGGATGTGGAGTTGTCGTTGGCGTTGATCATGATGACCACACCTTGCCCGGTGAGCGCGGTGGCGGCGAGGAAGGAATCGAAGCCTTCGTCACGCCCACCGTGGCTGAACTCCAGGCGGATGTCGTTGCCGCGGAGACCGAAGCCGAGTCCCATATGATCGTTGCGCTGGTAGGCGAGCATCTGCGCTGCGATCTCGGGCGGCAGGATGCTGTTCGGCATGCGTCGATACGAGCGCTGAACCGCGATCGCGAAGCGCGCGAGGTCGGCGGGTGTCGTCCACAGACCTGCCGCAGCCATCTCGGGATACGCATGCCAGCCTCCCGGCACGGCTGACCCATCGGCGAGGTATCCGGTCGCGGCCTTTGGCACGTGACTCGCCGGCAAGGGTTGGGCGTACGTGCTCGCGGTCATGCCTGCGGGTGTCAGTACCTCGCGCTGCATGAGCTCGGGGAACGGCGTGCCCGATACGTCGCTCATCAAGACCTGCAGGATGGTGTAGCCACCGCCGGAGTAGCGCCACGCGACCCCCGGCTTGCGTTCAATGCGGACTGCAGGCGTGTTGGTCCCCGGCCCCGCGTTCAGGACGTCGACCGCGGTCGGCAGCTTCTCGCGCAGGTCGTAGCCCCGGAAGCCTTGCACGTTGAGACCAGCGGTGTGGCTGAGCAGGTGACGCACGGTCACCTTCTCTCCCTCGGCCACGGACGTGTCCCGGAGCTTCCAGCTCACGAGCTGTTCGTTGATGTCGCGATCGAGGCGCAGTTCGTCGCGCGAGACGAGTCGCATCGCCGCGACGGCGGCGACCGGTTTGCTGATGGAGCCGGCCTGGAAGAGCGTCTGCTCCGTGACCGGCGGCCCGCCGCGTCTGGTGACGCCGTAACCGCGACTTAAGACGATGCGCCCGCTGTCGATGACGGCGATAGAGAGCCCCGGAATCTCGCGCCGGGCCATCTCGCGTCTGATGACGCGTTCCAGGCTATCGGTGCGGGCGTCGGGTTGCTGGAGGGTCGTCGCCGCAGCGACGGACGGGACGAGGAGGAGCGCGAGGGAGAGTCTCATGGGGGAGAAGTACGGATGGCCCGCGATAGAGTTGCAGGCGCCGCTGAGTCCGCCGCGCCGCTCGGGAGTCATGTGCGTCCGCTCGGGGCCGCCTCGGGCCGCTCGACGCGTTCGGGGGCACCAAGCGCCACTCCGCGTGGTATCTTTTCTCGGCTTTCCCACTCGCGCCCGGAGTCACTGTGCTCACGTCGCTCGTCCTCGCCGCGTCCCTCGTCGGAACGCCACTCCTCGCCTCTCGCGACGCGTCGGTTCCGAAGCCAGCTCCCGCGCCGTCGTCGGTGCCGTCCGTCGTCCCGGCGACCGGTTTCGAGGAGCGCATGGTCGCGTTCGGCCTGACCGTCGCGATCAGCGGCGATCAGGCGTTCGTGGGCGAGCCGCGCGGCGGGTCGGCGCAGTTGCTCGACGCGGGCGGTGCGGCTCCGGGGCACGTCCATGTGTACCGGCGCGGCCCGAACGGCTGGCGACGCGTCGGCAACCTGTTCGCTTCTGATAGCGCTCCGGGCGACGGATTCGGTGCGACGATCGCCGCAGATGAGCGCAGCCTGCTCATCGCACGCATCGGGTTCGGCGACGACGCCGACAGCACCCGCGGCTCCGTACACACCTTCCGTAAGCGCGCCGACGGGACGTGGGAGCGCACGGGCACGGTGCGCGCCCCCGTGCCCGCGGTGCGCGCGGCATTCGGCGCGTCGTTGCTGCTCGCGGGTGATGTCGCGTACGTGGGCGCGCCGTCGGAAGGCGGCGGTGCGGTGCACATGCTGCGCCGGAACGCTGATGGGTCGTGGTCCGTGAGCGGCGCGGTAGCCGCCCCCACGCTCGCGGCGACGGATCGATTCGGCGCGGCGATCGCGACCGACGGCGCTCGCCTTGCAGTGGGCACACCGGGGCGCACCACGAACCGCGGTGCGGTGGTGATGTACTCGCGCGCGGCGAACGGCTCGTGGACGGCGGACACGACCATCACGTTCTCGCGCGCCACGGACCAGTCACGGTTCGGCGCCAGCCTGCTGCTCAAGGGTGACCGCCTCATCGTCGGTGCGCCCGGCGCGCTGCCGCTCAACAACCCCGGCGGCCCGTCGGCTGGACTCGTCGCGGTCCTCGAGTACAGCCGGGTGACGGAGATCTGGCGCGAGCGACAGACCTTCACCTCGTTCCTCAATGCGTCGTCGCGGTTCGGACAGACGATGGCGATGGTCGGCACCGAGCTCTGGGTGGGTGCGCCGGCGAGCACGCGGAACACCGGACATGTCTTCCGACTGCGGCAGGGAGCCGACGGCGTGTGGGGATCCATGCGCATGCTCGACGCGGGGACGATCGAGGGCGGTTCGCAGTTCGCAGCAGCGATGGCCGCTTCGAGCGATGCGGTGATCGTCGGTATGCCGCAGGACGCGGGTGGCGAGGGGAGTGTGATGTTCTTCAGCCGCACGGTCGCTGGTGAGTGGACGACACGCGGCGCGGTGTTCCCTTCTCCTGAACCCAACCCGCTTAAGGCGGTGACCGGGAAGGAGCTCGAGTGCCCGACATCGGGCAAGGTGAGCGCGTTCGAGTGCCAGGGAACGGCACTTTCCTCGTTCCTTCCGCTCGCGGCGATCGGCGGACGCCGCGGCACGACGCTCAACGACAACTGGGGCTGGACGGATCCGGTGACCAAGCGCGAGATCGCGCTCATCGGACGCTCCGACGGGACCTCGTTCGTCGACGTCAGCGACGCCGCGAATCCGCGCTACCTCGGCGACTTGCCCAAGACCAAGGGCCAGCCGTCGGCTGCCTGGCGTGACATGAAGGTGTACAAGGATCACGTGTACATCGTCGCCGACAACTCCGGCGAGCACGGAGTGCAGGTGTTCGACCTCACGCGGCTGCGCACGGTGCGGACGCCGCAGGTCTTCACGCCCGACCTCACGTACGACCGGATCAACAGCGCGCACAACATCGTGAGCAACATCGAGTCGGGCTTCATGTATGTGGTCGGCGGGAGTGGCGGCGGCGAGACCTGTGGTGGCGGCTACCACATGATCGACGTGCGCGAACCCAAGAAGCCGAAGTTCGCCGGCTGCTTCGGCGATCCCAAGACCGGCCTGGCCGGGACGGGTTACTCACATGACGCGCAGTGCGTGATGTATCGCGGCCCGGACACCAAGTACAAGGGCCGCGAGATCTGCATCGGCTCGAACGAGACGATGATCAGCATTGCCGATCTCACCGACAAGAAGGCCCCGGTCGCGATCTCGCGGGCGAGTTATCCCAACAATGCGTACGCGCACCAGGCGTGGCTCACCGACGATCATCGCTATCTCTACCTGAACGATGAAGGCGACGAGTCGCAGGGCGCGGGCGAGGCCGCCAAGGGCACGCGAACGCTCGTCTGGGATCTCGCCGACCTGTCCGACCCGATCCTCGTCAAGGAGTTCGTGGGCAATACGCGCGCGATCGACCACAACCTCTACGTGGTCGGCGACCGCATGTACCAGGCGAACTACAACGCGGGCATGCGCACCATCGACATCAGCGATCCGCGGAATCCCAAGGAAGTCGGCTACATCGACACGACCCCGGGCGGCAACAACCTCCCGGCCTTCATCGGCGTGTGGAGCATCTACCCCTTCTTCGACAGCGGCACGATCATCGTGACCAGCATCGGCGAGGGCGTGTTCTTCGTGAAAGACCGGACCAAGCGCGTCGTGCAGTGAGGCGTCGCCTGGCAGCTCTAGCTGCGATCCTGCTCGCGGCATGTGCGTCATCGGCCGGTGCGCCGTCACCGTCCGACGCCGCCCGTGCTTCGACGGGTGCCACCGACAAGCTCTACGTGGTGAACCAGGGCGGCGCGACGATCTCCGTGATCGATCAGCGGCGGCTCGCCGTCGATACCGTGCTCGACCTGCGCGCCCTCGGCTTCAGCGCGAACGCCAAACCGCACCACATCGCGGTCGAGGAGGACGGCAGTTTCTGGTACGTCTCGCTCATCGGTGACGGACGCGTGTTGAAGTTCGATCGTGCCAACCGATTGGTGGGTCAGGTGCGGATGGAGACGCCGGGACTGCTCACACTCGACCCGGTGCACGATTCGCTCTACGTGGGTCGTTCGATGACCGCCGTGAACCCGCCGCGATCGCTCGGTGTGATCGCGCGCGGGTCCTTCACGCTCGTGGACGAACACGAGATCGTGCTCTCACGCCCGCATGCGATCGCGGTCACGCGGGACGGGCGCTGGATCCACACGGCATCACTCGCCGAGAACCGGATCGCATCCGTGGAGATCGCCACGGGGCGCGTGATCCTGAGCACCATCGCCGGCGCGCCGCGCTCGCTCGTGCAGTTCGCGCTCTCCACCGACGGGCGCACCATGGTCGCCGGTGGTGAGCTCTCCAACACGCTCCTGTTCTTCGATCTCACGCGCCCACCACCGCTGCAACCGGCCGCCGAGTTCCCGCTGGAGGGCAAACCGTGGGAGCCTCGCTTCGCCGCAGACGGGCGTACGGTCTTCGTCACGCTCCTCACCCGCAATGCCGTCGCTGAGGTTGCCGTGGCCTCGGGCGCGGTGCGCCGCATGATCGAAGGCCGGCTGGCGCAACCGTACTCGATGCTGGTGCGCACGGACGGCCGCTATGCATTCGTGGTGAACCAGAACACCGGCGCGCTCGCGCCCGGGCAGAGCGGTCATGACATGCACGGCATGACCGGCCATTCGGCGACCGACGGGTGGCTCTCGGTGATCGACCTGCGCCGTGGCACGCTCGTCTCCACACTCATGCTCGGCAACGGTCCGACGGGCTTGGGCGCGGCGGGCGCCCGGTGAACCGTGCCGCGCGATCGCTGTTGCACGCCGGCGCGATCCTCGTGATCGGCGCGGTCGCGTCAGTTCTCGCCTCGGCGCAGACGACGACCGCGCGCGAACAACCAACGCTGAGTCGCCACGTCGCACCGTTCCCGGTGTTCGACGAGGCGGGCGCGCCCAT
This sequence comes from Gemmatimonadaceae bacterium, assembly GCA_046153705.1. GTDB lineage: Bacteria > Gemmatimonadota > Gemmatimonadetes > Gemmatimonadales > Gemmatimonadaceae > Pseudogemmatithrix. Next base: position 24,255 of record JBJXGK010000138.1, on the reverse strand, counting down.
CGCCCAGCCGTTCCTCGGCGGCTTCGACGTGCCGCGACCACAGCTGCTGGACATCGATGGTGACGGCGACCTCGATCTGTTCGTGCAAGAGCGACGTGGCGCGGTGATGCACTTCGAGAACGTTCGCGGTCGTTTCGAGTGGCGCAGTGATCGATTCCTCGGACTCGATGTCGGCGAATGGTATCGTTTCGTCGATCTCGACGCCGACGGACTGATGGACCTGCTCAGCGAGTCTCCGATCAGCCTCATTCGTGCGTGGCGTAACGTGGGCACGCGCACAGCGCCGGCGTTCCGCATCGTGGCCGACACACTGTTCGACGGCGACAACCAGCCGATCGCTGCGGATCGTCAGAACATCCTGAACCTCGTCGACATCGACTGCAACGGCCGCCTCGACCTCTTCCTCGGCCGCGTGACGGGCACGATCGATCGGTTCGAAGCGGTGCCCGGCAGCACAGCGAACAGCACGCCGCGGTTCACGATGCACACCGAGCGATTCGAAGGCATCGAGATCCTCGGCAACGTGCCGGGGCAGCCGAGTCGGATCGAGATCGGGGGCACGCGCCATGGTGCGAACACCATGGCCTTCGGTGACATCGACGGTGACGGTGACATCGACTTGTTCTGGGGCGACTACTTCGAGCAGGGGCTGCTCCTGATCGAGAATCGCTCCGCAGGATGCACCGTGCCGGTGATGCAGGGGCGCCCACGGAGGTTCCCGGACGACAGCACACTCCTCACGAGCGGATACAACGCGCCGGCGATCGGCGATCTGGACGGCGACGGACTCCCGGACCTGGTGATGGGTGTGATCGGCGGAGCGTTCACGCCGCGCCGGACTTCAGTGGCCAACCTGCACTTCGTGCGGCAGGTGGCGCGCGGGCGCTTCGAGTCCGTGACCGACCGACTGCTGCGGACCATCGACGTGGGGAGCGACGCCACGCCGCACCTGGCGGATCTCGATGGAGATGGCGACGTCGACCTCCTCGTGGGGAACAAGATCTCGCCGGCGGCCGACACCACGGCGCTCCTCACCTGGTTCGAGAACACTGGCACGCGCACGGCGCCGGAGTTCCGCGCGCGCGGCCCGCTCCCCATGCGCGGTGAGTACCACTACGCACCCTCGGTCGTCGATCTCGACGGAGACGGTCGGCGGGATCTCGCGCTCGGCACGTGGCGCGATAAGGTGCAGTGGTGGAAGAACACGGGCACAGCACAGGCACCGCAGTACGAACTCGCCGACTCCGCGCTCGTCTCGCTCACGCGCGGCAGCAACACGACACCGGCCTTCTCCGATCTCGACGGCGATGGTGACATGGACCTCGTGGTGGGCGAGGCGAGCGGACAGCTCAACCTTTATCGCAACGAGGGTTCGCTGAGCACACCGCGATTCGTCCTCGTGACCGATACGCTCGCGGGGATCGACGTCGGGCGGCGGAGCACGCCAGCGTTCGTCGACCTCGACGGCGATGGCGTCACGGAACTCGTCGTCGGCTCTGAGGACGGTGGACTGCAGCGTTGGCGCGTGGTGCGCGAGGGCGCGTGGGTCCGGTTCATCCGTGACGACGCGGTGGGAGCGGAGACCTTCACCTACTCGACGCCGACGTTCGCTGACGTGGACGGCGACGGTCGTCCTGACCTGGTGATCGGCACGGCGTCCGGTGGACTGCTCTGGTACGGTACGGCGAAACGCGACCGTCGTTGACCTCGAGCACGGCGCCAAGTCGTACCTGTCGTTCGCGGCAACCCGTCACACCAGCACATCCCTGATGACCCGCCCAGCCGTGTCGGTGAGACGGAACTCCCGACCTTGGAACGCGTAGGTCAACCGTTCGTGGTCGAAACCGAGCAGGTGCAGGATGGTCGCCTGCAGGTCGAACACGTCCGTTTGTCCGCGCACGCCCACATAACCGATCTCGTCGGTCTCGCCGACCGATGCGCCCCCACGGACGCCGCCGCCAGCCATCCACATCGTGAACGCCGCGTTGTTGTGGTCGCGTCCGACGAAGGGGTTGTCGCTTCCCGAGCGGTTCTCACGCATCGGCGTGCGTCCGAACTCCCCGCCCCACACGATCAGCGTGTCCTCAAGGAGTCCGCGCTGCTTTAGATCGATGATCAGCGCTGCCGTCGCGCGATCCGTTTCGCGGCAGCGATCAACGAACCCCGCGTTGAGGGCCTCGGCGGCGCCTGCGCCGTGTGAGTCCCAGCCCCAGTGGAAGAGCTGGATGAATCGCACCCCGCGCTCGGCGAGTCGTCGCGCCAGGAGGCAGTTGTTCGCGTACGACGTGGCGCCCGGCGTCGATCCGTAGAGTTCGTGGATCGACGCCGGCTCTCGGCTGATGTCCATCGCATCCGGCACGGACATCTGCATCCGGAACGCCATCTCGTATTGGGCGATGCGCGTCTGGATCTCCGGGTCACCGACGCGCTGATGCTCCTCGTGATTGATCGCGTTGATGGCATCGATCGAGGCCCGGCGCATCTCGCGGGAGACGCCGTCGGGATCCGAGAGATAGAGCACCGGTTCACCCGCGGCCCGACACTGCACGCCCTGATACACACTGGGCAGGAAACCACTGCCGTAAACGCTCGCGCCGGCATCAGGACCGGTGCCGCCTGATAGCAGGACCACGAATCCGGGGAGGTCCTCGTTCTCGGTACCGAGTCCGTAGGTCACCCACGACCCGATGCTGGGCCGGCCAAGTCGTGCTCCACCTGTATGGACCAACAACTGAGCCGGCGCATGATTGAACTGATCGGTGTGCATCGCCTTGAGGAACGCGAGCTCATCGACCACCTGCGCGAGATAGGGCAACCGGTCGGACACCCACGCTCGCGACTCCCCATGCTGCGCGAACGTCGCCTGCGGTCCGAGCATCTTCGGGATGCCCTTGATGAACGCAAACCGCTTGCCCTCGAGCAGTGACTCCGGGCAGAGTTGGCCGTCGAGACGCGCGAGCACCGGTTTGTAGTCGAACAACTCCAGCTGCGACGGTGCACCGGCCATGTGCAGGAAGATCACGCGCTTTGCCTTCGCGGGAAAATGCGGCGTCAGCGGCGCCATCGGCGAACGCGCATCGCGCGCGATCCGCATGAGCGCCTCGGGCAGCGGCTGCTCGCAACCGATCAGCGCAGCCAGCGCCGTCGCCCCGATGCCCGTGGCACCGAGCTCGAGGAACTGGCGGCGCGTGACGTGGCGCAGCGCGTCGAGTCCCCGGCGTCGCACCTCTTCACTCTGACGGTCTGATGAACGTCGCATGGTGTTGTCCCCTACTCCTTCGTGAGGAACGCGTCGAGGTTGAGCAGGGTCGACGCGACCGTGGTGAGCGCGACGAGTTCGCTCTGCTGGCGTCGAGCGGTATCGAATACCGAACGCAGCGCGGCCAGTGCGCTCGCCGGTGGCGAGCGGTACAACACGCGCTCATAGCCGCTGCGCAACGCACGATCGACCGCGGCAGCGTCCGCGAGAGGACCGCCAGCCGACATGAGCCGCGCGAGCGCCTGTGCGGCCTCGGCGTACACCGGGTCGTTCAGCGTGACGAGCGCCTGCAGCGGCGTGTTGGTGCGTACCCGCCGCGTCACCGAGACTTCATGACTGGGCGCATCGAACAGCATGAACGACGGATACGGCGCCGTTCGCTTGTATAAGGTGTAGAGTGCCCGACGATGCCGGTTCTGCCCGGTGTCGGCCACCCACTTCTCACCGCTGTAGGGCCGTTGCCAGACTCCGTCCGGCTGCGGCGGCATGACGCTGGGCCCGTACATCCGGTCGCTCAAGAGCCCCGACGCCGCGAGCGTGACGTCGCGGATCTGTTCGGCGGTCATGCGGAACCGTGGGCCACGCGCGAGCAGCCGATTCGCTGGATCGCGCGCGTACAGTTCCGGTGAGGCCTCCGAGCGCTGGCGATAGGTCGCCGACAGGACGAGCTCGCGGAGCAGTGCTTTCACCTGCCAGCGATGCTCACGCTGGAACCGTACCGCGAGCCAGTCCAACAGCTCTTGATGCGACGGCGCTTCGCCCTGTGTCCCGAAGTCTTCGCTGGTCTCCACCAAGCCGATACCGAACAGCTGCTCCCAGAACCGATTGACCGTCACGCGTGCTGTCAACGGATTGCGCGGATCGACCAGCGCGCGCGCGAGCCCGAGGCGATCGGCCGCGGCGGCGGGAAGTGGTGGACCGATCGCGGCCGGCAGGCCGGGCTGCACGGTGTCGGTCGGCACGAGGAAGTTCCCGCGCTCGAACACGCGCGTGAGCCGACGCGCGGTGGGCGCTTGTTCGGCCATGACCGGGACACGAGCGAGCGGTTTGAGTGCGCCCACCTCTCGACGCAGCACATCGCGACGAGTCCGCAGCTGTCGCAACACGGCGTCTTCGGACACCTCCCCGAACACCGAACCGAGGAACGCGCGTTGCCCTTGGTCTCGGGCGCTCACCGGCAGACGCACGATCCGTCGCACCTCGTTCAGTGACGTGCCGTTGATCCGGCCGGCGATCGCGGGGATGCCCAGCTGCGTCTCCCAGACCATGCGCGCCGAGTCCATCGCGGCGGTGTTCACGCGCGCGTCCATCGCACGGCGGACGCTATCGAGCGCGGCAAGCAGGACCTGACCGCGCGACGCGTTCTCCGGCGTGAACAGGGTGAGTACCGGCTGTTCGTCGTACTGATCCCAATCCTCGGTGGTGTTGAAGAGGGCGTACGCACGATAGTACTCGTGGTGGCGGATCGGGTCATACGGATGGCCGTGGCATTGCGTGCAACCGATCGACGTACCCTGCCAGGCTTCCCACGTGGTGTTCACCCGATCGATCACCGCGGCGACACGATACTCCTCGTCGTCGGTGCCGCCTTCGTTGTTGGTCATCGTGTTGCGATGGAACGCGGTGGCGATCCGCTGTTCCGTTGTCGCGTCGGGCAGGAGATCGCCGGCCAACTGCTCGATCGTGAAACGATCGAACGGCAGGTCCCGGTTGAACGCCGAGATCACCCAGTCGCGATACGGCCACATGGGGCGGCTGGGGTCGGTCTCGTACCCTTTGGAGTCGGCGTAGCGTGCCACGTCGAGCCACATGGTCGCCCACCGCTCGCCGAAGCGTGGCGACGCGAGCAACGTGTCCACGAGCTGCTCGTAGCCGGTCGCTCGATTTCCCGCGCAGGCCGACCGGACTTGACCCAACGTCGGTGGCAGACCGATCAGATCGATACTCACCCGACGCGCCAGCGTCGCGCAGTCCGCTTCCGGCGAAGGTGTGAGCTGTGCGCGCTCCAACGAGGCGAGCACGAACCGATCCAAGGGTGAGCGCGCCCACTGCGTGTCTGCGACGCTCGGCGGCTCGGCCGCGACGGGCGCGACGTATGCCCAATGGTCCTGCCACGGCGCACCCTGCGCGATCCACCGCCGCAGCAACGCGATCTCCTTCGCGGCGAGCGGTGGCATGCCCTTCGGCATCCGATCGCGGGCGTCGCTATGTGTGATCCGTCTGATCAGTTCACTCGCGTCGGGATCACCGGGGATGATCGCGTGTCGCCCGGATTTCGCTGCACGTATCGCGTCGTCCCGGAACAGGAGGCTCAGCTCACCTTGACGGCGCACGCCGCCATGGCATTGCACGCAGTTCGTGTTCAGGATCGGTCTGATGTCGCGGTTGAAGTCGACGTCGGGACTCACACGGTCGACCAGCGCCTGACCGCGCCAGAACGCCGCCGCGACGGCGATCACTCCCACGATAGCCAGAAGCCCACGGCCGCGCGTCACGGCGCACCTTTCCGTCGCGAGTCGGCGGCCACTGCGTCGGATCCCGGTGGCGTGACCAACGCGGCTGCGTCTCGGATGATCCGCGCGCGCGGATGTGCACGGCGTAGCCGTGCGACACCTGCGGACGTCGTCCTGGTCTCACCGAGATACACTGCACGCAGTCGCGGGAGCGTCTCGAGCGTGCGAAGCCCCGCATCACTCACGTCGGTCCCCACCAGATTCAGCACCTCCAGGTGCTGCAACTCGCGCAGATGCTGCAGACCCGCGTCGCTCACCCGGGAATGCGCCAGCCCCACATGTGTGAGATTCGGCATCTCGGCCAGCAACGCGAGCGCGGAGTCACTGCTTGGCGTGCGCGTCAACGAGAGGTCGACGATGTGCCGTGCCAGCGGACGCAGTGACGCGAGCGAGGCCTCTTGCCATGTCGAGGGCACATTGATCGCGTGGACCCTGAGCAGCGACGACCGCCGAGCGACCCGTTGCACCGTGAGCCCGGCATCCGATGCCGCGACGATCGCGACGCTATCGGGCTCCGGGAGCGTGAGCGCGTACACACCCGCCGGCACATCGTCGAGCCCGTACGCGGCCAGCGTGCGTCGAACGCCGCTCGGCCGCGCGATGTCGGCGAGTGTGATCGTCGCCGACGCGCCTTGATCGATCCACCAGCGCAACAGTGCGATCTCCGACGCAGGAATCGCCCGGTCGGGTGGCATGGCGTCCATGTGACCGGGTGGCAGCTCGAGGCGGAGGACCATCTCGCTCTCATCGGCGCGTCCGGGCACCACGACCTTTCCCTCCCGCCCACCCTCCGACACGCCCTCCGCAGACGTCAGGTCCAGTCCGCCGAGCTTCCGCGTGCCGTCGTGACACGATGCGCATCGCTGCATGAGCAGAGGCTGGACGATCGAGTCGAACACCGGAGACGCGGCCGCGTTCGCGAGACGTCGGTGCGTCAGTCGCTCGCTGTCGGGGAGTCGTGCGAGATCGCGCACCGGCTGCGGCAGGTAGCGCGTCAGGTAGTCGTCACCGCGCACGAGCGTGCCGCCGAGGTGTCCGCTCATGACCAGAAGCGCGGCCATCGCGGCGGCACCACCTCGAACGAAGGTGGTCCGATGCCGGATCGGATGCCGCAGGCCATCGCGCACGACGAACCACGCAACGGCGGCCAATGCCGTGAGCACGCCCAGAGCGCGATGCAAGAACAGGGTCTCCGGGGCGTAACTCCCCCAGTCGGCGAGAAGCACACCGGCGATCGCGGCGGCGATCGCGCTCCAGGCGCCGAGCAACCGCAGGATCCCAGCGGCGGACAGGCCGTCGGACCTCCCTTCATGTTCGTGCAGCGGCTGCGCGACCAGCCAGTCGAAGACCACCGACGCGAGCAGCACACCGATCGGCAGATGCACCATCACCGCGTGGCCCCGGCCGACGAGCGGGGCGAAAAGGCTGTCGTGCGCGCCGCGAGTCACTGCGACGATCGCGAGCACCGCCACTCCGACCAGGAGTCCCAGGGACGTCCGGGTGAGCAACACGCGATCAGACCTTGGTCAGCTTGGTCACGCGCCCGTCGTTGATCCACTCGACCACGTAGATGTTGCCTCGGCGGTCCACCCACAGCGCGTGGGGCGAGATGAAGCGCGAGGCGCGGCGCTTCTCGTGCGGGATGTTGGGATATCCCTTGAGATCAGGGTATGTGGTGCCGAACTGGCTCTCGCCGGTGAATGCGCCGCCTTCGAGAAAATCGCCGAGATCCGCGACCTTCTTGTTCTTCTTGTCGAAGATCGAGACACGGGCGTACAGATCCGGCACGTACAGGTGCTCGCCACGATGGAACGTCGAACACGGAAACCGGAGATCCTGCTTCGTGATCACCTCACCGAGGTACCGCCCCTCGAGCGAGAAGTCGACCACGCGCACGTTGCCCCGGTCGGAGACCTGCACGCGAGGGGTCCCATCGCGGCGATCGATGCTGATCCCGTGCGGCTGCCGCAGGTGATGCGGCTCGCTCCCGCGTCCTCCGAACGAGTCGAGATACCTGCCGTCCTTCGCGTCGTAGATGTGGATCCACGACTGCCCGTAGCCATCGGCGACATACAACTTGCCGTTGGGACCGAGTGTGGTCTCCGTGGGGCTGTAACCGCGGTCGGGCGTGTAGACACCCGCGAGGAACGGACGACCGGCCTTCCAGACGACGTCACCGTCCAATGTCGTCTTGACCACTTCGCCCAAACCCGTGTTGGCGAGGTAGAGATACTCCGTCCCGTTCTCTTCCGCGATGTGCAGGCCATGCGCGCCGGGAGCGTAGCCTTGTCCCCATGAGGACAGGTAGTTGCCATCGGCGTCGACGACGACGACCGCGTCCCGACTCTGGTTGGCGATATAGAAGCGCCCCGCACGATCCTCGACGATGCCATGGGTGTAGCCGAACCGCTTTCCGGTGGGGAGCTTCGCCCAAGCGTGGTCCATGGTATAGCGAAATTCGCCTTGGCCGAGCTCGAGCGGCGTCTCATCAATCCGCGAGCGCGATCGGAGCACGGCCGCACTCCCGAGGTTCGGCATCGCCGCGGCGATGCCGATCGACGCAGCGGACGTGAGGAACGCTCGACGCGACGTGGATTGCGACGGCGTACGTGCGTCGAAGGGACGCTCGGACATAGGCGAGGACGGAGGGGATGTCGACGGCGCGGACGGCGCCGGCGCGGGCCGTCTCGCGAGCCGAATATGCAGGTCGCTTGGGCAGCCCGCAATCAATGGCGCCCCCGCCCGCGGTAGCGGGGTGTTCCACGGCTTGTCATATGGCCGGCTCCCCTGCCGCACGCAGTCTCGAACACCTCACCAACCAACGTTCCCGCGCAGCTGCGGGAAGGAGATGGAAGCCATGTTCGGGACCCGATCCGGCACGCCGCGCTATTTGCGAGCCATGACCATCGCCCTCGTAGCGATCAGCGCCGCCTGCGAGTCATCCACTGCCCCGCAGACCGATGTCGCGCCGTCCGAAGCCACAGTGGCGGACTACGACGCCCTCGGCCGACTCCTCGGCTCCGACGGATTCGCCGCCGTCAACGGGCTCGGCGGGCGCACCCCGTTGAGCACCGGCACCGTCATCGCTGCCGTGCAGCAGCTGCCGGGCCTGGTGCGGGACAACTCGGGACGCGACTACGTGCTCGGACTCTTCCGGGCCGCCGCTGCCGAGTCACCGAAGCAGGGTGCCGCGCTGCGGATCATCTCAAGCGTCCACCTCGGGAAGACGCTGGTCTACGATACCGCGCTCGACCAATACGTCATCGACCCCGCGCGGACCGGCGCGCCGTCCAACGGCGTCCGCTTCATCGCCTACGAGCAGGACAGCGCGGGCACACCCATCGCCACGCGCGAGATCGGCTACGCCGACCTTCTTGACGAAGGAACGACCACCGGGAACGCCATCGCCCTCCGGCTCAAGGTCGTGCTTCGCGACGTGACCACGCTGGACTATCGCAGCACGGTTGACCTCAGGCCCACGGAAGGGTCGATCGACGTCACGGGCTTTGCGACCGACGGCGTCGCGCGGTTGAACTTCACGATCGGTCTCGATGCACGGCGCGTGGGCACCCGCACACTGCTCGACGCCGATTTCGAGTTGGGAGTCCCGGTGCGCGACTTCACCGTCGTCGGGACCGTGCGCAACGTCGAGGAAGACGAGGAAGGCAATGGCGAGATCACGGTCACCGCGCGGCATCAGCAGAACACTCTGCGCAGCGCGGTCACCGGAACCGCCGGCGTACTCAACGGCTCGATCTCCTGGAACGGCGCGACGTTCGTGACCATCAGCGGACCCGCGGACCAGCCGACGCTGCTCGGCCGCACGGGACAACCGCTCACCATCGGCGAGATGCTCGTCGTGCAACGCGTGATGCGATTGAACGACGATGTGTTCGATCTGGTCGAAGAACTCGTCGAGCCGGTGGAGGATCTGGTGCTGCTGGGGTGGTTCCTCTAAGGATGTTAGCTCTCCACCGAAGTCCGCTCGTATATTCTGGTGTCCCTCCGGCGGCAGGACCGCCGGGGGGCGCCATTCATCTTCGCCCATCGAGGTCCTGATATGTCGAGACGCCGGCCCCTCCTCGCCGCTGTGCGGCGCGCCTCCCTCGCCTGCGGCGTCGCCGGCGCGATCCTCGCGTTCCCCATGCCTGCGCTCACGCAGGCCTCCACCACCCGCGGCCTTTCCGTCGGTGCACATTTCCTCGGATCCAGTCTCGAGGTGGAGAACGGAGACCGCAGCAACGGCGGCGGTTTCGGCCTGCGGGTCGGCTACGGATTCAATCGTGTCATCACGGGGTTCATCCAGGTCGACGGTTCGCGTGTCGAAGTCGAGGAGGGACAGAGCCTCGGCGGCCAATGGGATGTGAACCACACGGAGATCGGCGCGCGATTCCACTTCGCCAACTCATTGCGCCGCGTGGTACCGTATCTCGAAGTCGCCGTTGGCGGGCGCTCGGTGAAGGTCTCGGACGCCGAGTTCAATGGTCAACCCGCGGGAGAGGTCACGTTCAGCGGCGCGGCGGTGACGTTCGGTGGCGGGCTCTCCGCCTACTTCAACCGCAAACTCGCGTTCGACGCCTCGCTACGACTCACGGGCGGCGAGTTCAACAAAGTCGATGTCGGCTCGGTCTCGGTGAACGATCTCGATATCGACGCGTCGTCGGTGCGCGTCGCGTTCGGCCTTACTTGGTGGCCGAAGAGCTGAGGGCGTCGCCCGGACCGGTCGGCGGTTCGGCACGCAGTTTGGCCAGCGCGGCCTGTTGCTGCGGCGTGAGGAGATTCTTGATCCGGATCAGAAGCGTCAGATGTGCTTCCTTGATGCGTCGCTCGGTTTGCATCACGCGATCCAGACGATCCTTGGCGCGGTCCAAGTCCACGCGGGGCTTGGCCAGTTCGGCACCGAGCGCTTCGGCCTGTTCTTGAAGCTCCCACTGCAGGCTCACCACCTGACCCTGCAGTTCGCGGATGAGTCGGCTGATGGCGTCGCGTTGCTCGTCACTGAGCGCGATCGCGCGCCGGTGCTTCATGATCAGCTCCGGCTCGAATAGCGATTTCGCGACCGGGTCGTCACCGACCGGCGCTGACTGCGCGAGCGCCGCAGCGGGTGCGAGAGCGAGCAGGATCACCGCGCCGGTGATCAGGCGTCGGGGGAATGTCCGATAGGAGCTCATAGTGGCCCTCGTTGCCGCCCTGCACCGATGCCCAGGACGGGGAGTTGTCGCAGGTATTCAGATCCAGGAACCGCCAGCAGTCCGTCCGACGGCAGCGCCCGTTCGGTGCGCGACCAGTCCGTAACCGCGCGCTCGAACTCGCGGTCGGCGGCGCGGTCGGGCGCGAGCCACAGCGCGAGCCCGGCCGCGGCAGCGAGCGGTGCGGCATACGCCACCAAACGCCAAGGGCCGCGCGTCGCTCTGCGGGCGGGCTCGCCGACAGCGACCTCGGCCTGTGGGGCCGCTTGCGCGGCGGCTTGCGCGACGGCTTGCGCGGCGGGTTGCGCGGCGGCTTGCGCACGAGCCCGCGCGAGCACGCCATCGAACGCCGGCGTGGCCTGCGCGTCCGCGTGACGCAGCGCGTCGAAGGCGGGGCGCAGTTGCTGTTCAAGCTCGTCATCCTGAGTCACGTGTCGTCCCTCCTTTCACCGCGTCCCTGATCGTCTCGACGCCCGTGGCCACCGGCCACCAGCAGGGCGCGAACACGTTTCTTCGCTCGTTCATAGTGGATGCGCGCCGAGCCCAGCGATACCCCCATGACGCCGGACGCCTCGGCGATGGTCATCTCTTGCTGGAACACCAAATGCAGTACTTCCCGCTGTCGCGCCGGGAGTTTCCCGAGCGCCTCGCGCAGGGCCTCGTGCTCCTCCGCGCGAATGAGCAACACGTCGGCGCCCGTCTCCGGCGATTCCGCGTCCGTGTCCGCGTCGAACGGAAGCTCGCGACCTCGGCCACGGTCCATCTCCAGCGCGGTCAATCGAATCACCCCGAACATCCACGTCTTGAAGGCCGACTGCCCGGAGAAACGTGCCACCCCCGAGAGCACCTTCAGGTAGGTGGTCTGCAGGACATCCGCCGCGAGATCCGCGTCGCCCTGACAACAACTGCGCGCCCACGCGAAGCCCGCCTCGTGCAGCGCGGCCAGCGATGCCTCGAGGTCCGGGATTGGCAGATGGGGGTGGGCCATGCAGAGAAGGTGCGGGTCTCATCCTGTACTGCGTGAGGGGGCGGCGCCTTCTATATGACCAGCTTCTTCGCTTTGGACGTCTTCACTTTCGGGGGAAGCGTCAGGCCGAAGGTCAGCGCCTCGTTGAGGCCATCGGATGCTCCGCGGCGGAGTCCTGTGCGTTTCCGCTACCGACTTTTGCGACCACCAGGGGCGCCCGTGAACGAACCCAAGGCTCGCGTCGGCTGTGACAACATCGACGAATGCCGCGGCGCTGTCCAGCCACCGGCGACCGCCTGCACGGGAGCTGCCGATCCGAATCCACATACGTAGATTCGGACATGCGCCTCTCACTCATCGTTGTCACGCTCGCCGCCGCCGGCTGCCGAGCCTCCGCTCCCGCGACCCGCGCCGTCGAACCGACGCTCCCGGCCGGCTACGTGATAGTGGACGGTCAGTCACAGATCACCGAGGCCTTCGCCGACAGCACGCGATGGATCCGTGAACGACTGTGGGTCGAGACCTCGTTCGACTCCGACGGAGACGGCCGCGCGGATCGCGTCCACGTCGATGTGACGCGTCCGGGCCCCACCGCCGCCGGACTGCGTGTGCCGGTGATCTACGAGACGAGTCCGTACTTCGCCGGCACTCTAGGCAACGCCGATGTCTTCCACCGCGTGAAGCATGCGCTCGGCGGACCAGCGCCGGCGCGTCCGCTGGGCGCGGGCGTGCCGTTCCGTCCCGAGCGTACGCGAGTGAGCACGTCGCAGGTGCGTACGTGGGTCCCGCGCGGATTCGCCGTCGTTCACTCGGAGTCTCCGGGCACCGGACTCAGCCAAGGTTGTGTCACCATCGGCGGCATGAACGAATCACTGGCGCCCAAAGCAGTGATCGATTGGCTCAACGGACGCGCGAAGGGCTTCACGACCCTCGACGGCAACGAGGAAGTGCAGGCGACCTGGAGCAGCGGCAAGGTGGGCATGACCGGCACCTCGTTCAACGGCACGCTGCCCATCGCTGCGGCGACCACCGGTGTCGAGGGTCTCGAAGCGATCATCCCGATCGCCCCCAACAACTCGTACTACCGCTACTATCGCTCGAACGGACTCGTCCGGAGCCCCGGTGGGTACCTGGGAGAGGACATGGACGTCCTGTACGACTTCGTCCAGAGCGGCGATCCCGCACGACGGCCAGGTTGCGACCGGCGCGTCCGCGACACCGACATGGCGCGCGGCATGGACCGACGCACCGGCGACTACAACGACTTCTGGGCCGCACGCGACTACCTCGAGCAAGCCGGTGGCATCCGCACGCCGACGCTCATGGCCCACGCGTTCAACGACTGGAACGTGATGCCCGAGCACAGCGTGCGCATGGTGGAGGCGCTCAAGGCGCGTGGTGTGCCGGTGCAGGTGTACTTCCATCAGGGCGGGCATGGAGGCGAACCGCCGTTGCGCCTCATGAATCGCTGGTTCACGCGCTACTTGCTCGGTGTGCGCAACGGCGTGGAAGCGGATCCCAAGGCCTACATCGTGCGCGAGGGCGCGAATCGGCTCGAGCCGACGTCGTACGCGGACTACCCGCACCCCGAGGCAGCGCCGGTCACGTTGCATCCGGCGGCGGGCGGTGCGGCGGTCGGCGGCCTCGGAGACACACCGGCTGCCACCGCGGTACGCGAGACGTTCCGCGACGACGTGAGCCAGTCGGGTGTGCAACTCGTCCGGGCATCGGAATCGCCGCACCGCCTGTTGTACGCGACGCCGGTACTCGCAGCACCCGTGCACCTCTCCGGCACGGCACGGGTCACCATCCGTCTGTCGTCGAGCGCACCGGCGGCGAACCTCTCGATCTGGCTCGTGGAACTCCCGTGGCCTGCGAACGGGGATCGGAACACGGCGGGCATCATCACGCGGGGCTGGGCCGACCCGCAGAACAGCGCGTCACTGCGGCGCAGCACGGCACTCGTGCCCGGGCGACCGGTCACGCTGACGTTCGACCTGCAGCCAGACGATCAGGTGGTGCCGGCAGGAAAACGGATCGGGCTCATGGTATTCTCGAGCGATCAGGACTTCACGCTGCATCCCCCGCCGGGCACGGAGCTGACGGTGGAACTGGCGGGGACATCCTTGAGATTGCCCGTCGTCGGAGGATCAGCGACCTGGGCTCGCGCGGTGGGCGCGCGCTGAGGGACGGAGCGGTCGTCCGGCACCGTCGGACGACCGACATCGCGTTCCTGTCCAGTGTACCGATTTCGCGGTAGGTTCTCGGTATGACCCTACCTGCCACCGCCCTCCTCGCACTCGGCGCCACCACCGTGTTCTCGCTCGCCGCGCGGGAACTCCCGCGCTACGATCGCACGCTCCTCCTCGAGTCCACATCCGAGACGTCGGCGAACGCGAGCTTCGGTGACCTCGACGGAGACGGACACCTCGACATCGTGCTCGCCAAGGGGCGCCACTGGCCGTTGAAGAGTCGCGTCCTGCTCGGCGATGGCCGCGGCGGGATTCGCGCTGCCTACGATCTGGGACCGACTGCCGAGAAGACCTACTCGGCGCGACTGGTCGACCTCGATGCCGACGGGGATCTCGACGTCGTCACGAGCAATGATGCGCCGAGCCCGAAGCTCGTGTATCTGAACGACGGAAAGGGACGGTTCAGCGTGGGCTCCGAGTACGGCCGGCGCGACTGGCCGATGCGCAATGCGACAGTCGCAGACATGAACGGGGATGGGCGCCCCGACATCATCGTGGCGAACCGCTTCGGTCGAAGCGCGGGCTCCAACTACATCTGCTTGAATCGCGGACGCGGCATGTTCGATGCCGATTGCATTCCGTTCGCTCCCGAACCTGCCACGACCATCACGGCGGCGGATTTCAACGGGGATGGTGCGAAGGACCTCTTGGTGCCGCATCGCAACGGCGGCCAGGGTCGCCTGTATTTCGGAGCAGGGGGCGCTGACCTCGCCAAGCTGCGCAGCGTGCCGTTCGGTCCGACGGATGCACAGATGCGGATCGCGGAGGCCGCCGACTTCAACGGTGACGGCCGCATGGACGTGGTCGCGATCGATGAATCGCGCGGGGTCGCGGTGTACGAGGGGCGCGGTGACGGCACGTTCGCGCCGCCACGTCCGGTCGGTGATCGCGGAGTCGTCCCGTACGCACTCACGACGGGCGACCTCAACGTCGACGGCCGGATGGATTTCGTGGTGGGGAATGTGCGCGCGCCGTCGACGGTCTATTTCAACGACGGCGACGGACAGCGCTTCACTTCCCTGAACTTCGGTGATGACCAAGGCAGCGCATACGGCATCGACATCGGCGACTTCGATGCCGACGGACGCCTCGATATCGCCGTCGCACGTTCCGATGCACCGAACGCGCTGTACTTCGCGGACGGCGAACTCCGTCTGACGTACCTCGGCAACGCGGGCTGGGAGATCACCGACGGGAAGACGGTCGTCCTCGTCGATCCCTTCGTCACGCAGTTCAATCGCTGGAACCGTGGCGGCCCCGAGCGGGTGATCCTGCCCACGGACCCTTACCCTGCCGACACGGCGCTCATCAATCGGCACATCAAGCGTGCGGACTACATCCTGATCACGCACGGTCATTCCGACCACGCCCTCGACGCCGGACCTATCAGCAAGAAGACCGGCGCCGTCATCGTCGGCACCGAGACCGCGGCGAATCTCGCACGCGCGTACGACGTGAAGGAAGACAAGCTGATCACCGTGGTCGGCGGCGAGGACTATGACTTCGAGACGTTCTCGTTGCGCGTCATCCCGAGCATCCATAGCGCGCTCGACGACAAGCGGTACTTCAACAATGGCCGCGGGATCGCGGGCACCGCGCCGCGTGGACTCCGCGCGCCGTTGCGCCGCAACGAGTATCAGGAGGGCGGCAGCGTCGCCTACCTCATCCGGCTCGGCGGGCATGAAGTGCTGGCCATGGGCTCCATGAACTTCCTCGAGCGCGAGATGCAGGGACTGCGCCCGAACATCGCGCTGGTCGGTGCGAACAGCCAGCGCCTCGAGATCCACGACTACACCGGGCGCCTGATGCGCGCGCTCGGCCATCCAGCGTTGGTGATCCCCTCGCACGCGGATGGGTACGGCAATCCGAATCCTCCCGCGGCGGCGCTCAAGGACCGCCATGCGTTCCTCGATGAAGTCGCGGCCGCATCGCCGATGAGTCGCACCGTGGTGCCGACGTGGTTCGAGCCGATCGTCGTGCCGGCGCGCGACCCGCAGAAGGAAGCAGCGATCCGCCGTCAGGCCGAGCGCAAGCGGATCGATCCACCCGGCCTCGCGCCGCTCGTGCCAGCGTACTCGGTGGCGGTGCGTGACGGCGATCTCGTCTTCGTCTCCGGCATGACCGGTGTCGTGCCGGGCTCGCAGGAGATCATCACAGGGGGTGTCGCGGCGCAGACGCGTCAGACGCTGGAGAACATCCGCACCTCACTCGAGGCCGCAGGCGCGACGATGGCGGACGTGGGCGAGTGCACCGTCTTCCTCACCAACATGGCCGACTACGCCGCGATGAACGCCGAATACGTTAAGTTCTTCCCGACGGCGCCGCCGAGCCGTGCGACCGTGGCGGTGACCGCGTTGCCACGCCCCGCGGCGCTGGTGGAGATCAAGTGCACTGCGCGGAGGCGCGGCGGTGAGTGAAGAGTCCGGAACGCGGGAGCGACTCCGCGCGCAACTGACCACGACCCCGTACCGCGTTCTCGATGGCGGACTCGCGACCGAACTCGCGGCCCGTGGCTTCGACCTGACGGACGCCCTCTGGTCGGCACGGTTGCTCCACGACGCCCCCGACGCGATCGAGGCGGTGCATCTCGACTACTTCGAGGCTGGCGCCGACGTTGCGATCACGGCCAGCTACCAGGCGAGCTTCGAAGGATTCGCTGAGCGCGGCTACTCAAGAGCCGAGACCGAGCAGCTACTCCAGCGCTCCGTCGCGCTCGCTCGTGCGGCGCGAAACAGCTTCCTCGCGCGCCATCGCAACGCGACACGCACGTTGCTCGTTGCAGCATCGGTCGGACCGTACGGCGCCATTCTGCACGACGGGTCGGAGTACCGCGGCGACTACGGACTGACCGAAGACACCCTTGCGACGTTCCACGCGCCGCGGATCGCCGCGCTGCTCGCGGCCGCTCCCGACCTGCTCGCCTGCGAGACGCTTCCGTCGCTGTTGGAAGCTCGCGCGGTCGTCCGCGCGTTGCGCGATCATTCCGCCGCGCGCGCCTGGGTGACGTTCACCTGTCGCGACGAGGCGCACACCGCGGCGGGTGATGCGATCGCCGAGTGCGTGCGGTTCCTCGACGCCGAGCCTCAGGTGGTCGCGATCGGGGTCAACTGCGTGGCCCCTGCGCTCGTAGCGCCGCTCATCCGGGAGATCGCAGCGGGAACGGACAAACCGATCATCGTCTATCCGAACTCCGGTGAGGTGTGGGACGCCTCACGGCGCTGCTGGGACGGCACGGCGGCGCGGTTCACGGCGCACCTCGACGAGTGGATGGATGCCGGGGCCGCGTGGCTCGGTGGGTGCTGCCGGACCACGCCGGCTGACATCAGAGCGGTGCGCGAGGCTGTGGACGCGCGGGACCGCGACTAAGAGGCCGGAACAGAACACGACCGAGCCCTACTCGTCAGAGCGGAACTCTGTACTCGGGGTCTTCGCCGTCAACACCACCGTGCGCTTGAGTGAACCCCAACGCACGCGCACGACGTTCACCTGGTCGGCGTGTCGCTCGGTGAGCAGGGTCTGCGAGATCCCGATCGGACCGGCCACCGCCGCGCGCGAGGTGCGATAGCACAGCACGTACGCATCACCCATGCGACTCACTCCGCAGCGTGTGAGAGGAACGGTCTCGCGCGCCGCCTCCGTCACCCGCACCCTGCTGCGCACGTACGCGTCGAGGGCCGGGAGCCCCACGGAGGAATCAGCGGGGGTCGCCAGTCCCGCATGTGCCGCCACGGATGCCGCGAGATCGTCGGCGAAGACGCGCATCTGGAGCTCGATCCCCCGATCGGTTATCCGCAGCTCGCTGACCGTGCTGTGGATGTCGTGGCGAAGCACCGTGAGCGAGAGCGCGACCACTTCGAGCAGACGCCTCATGGCCATCGCTCACCTGCCCATACGAGCGCGACCACCGTCACCACCAGCGACACAGACCGCAGGCGCCACGCGAATCCTGCCGTCGTCGCGGTGCGCGCCCGGTCGACGAGCGCGTCGACGCCGGCGAACAGCAGCGCGGCCGTTCCGAGGATCATCACCTGCCCCAGTTCGACGCCGATATTGAAACCGAGCAACGGCACACCGATCTCCTCGCCCAGCAGGGCACGCAGATAGCCGGCGAAGCCCATGCCGTGCACGAGCCCGAACACCAGCGCGAGTGCCGGTCGGACCAGCGGCCATCGTCCCCGCGCCACTCGCTCTCCACGCCAGAGATTCTCCACTCCGGTCGCCACGATGGTCACGGGGATCAAGAACTCGATCCACGCGGCACTCGGTGTGACCCAGCCGGCGACCGCGACGCCCAGCGTGATCGAATGACCGACCGTGAAGGCCGAGACCGTGAGCAGCGCCGCGCGCCAGTCCTGCAGCCGATAGACGGCGCCGAGCACGAGCAGGAACAACAAGTGGTCAGCGGCCGTGACGTCGGCGATGTGCTCGAACCCGAGCACGAGATACGCGAGGAGATCGCTCACGGCAGCGCCTCGATTTCTCGGCGATGCCGCTCGAGCAACGGATCCCGGGTTCCCATCCGCAGCGCCTGCTGCATGGCGACGCGCGCTTCAGTGTTGCGCCCCGAGCGCTGCAACGCCCACGCTTGGAAGTCGAGCGCGTACACATCCCCGCGCTCGCTTACTTCGCGTTCGGCGCGCTGCAACTGTTCCGCGACTCGCTCACCGCGATCCAACAGCAGCAGACTCCACGCCCGATGGAACGGCGCGTCCCCGAGTACGCTCGTTGCGACCTCGAAGGCATCGCGTGCGCGGGCGGCCTCGTCGGCGCGCCCCAGCTGCCCGTACGCGGTCGCGAGCAACAGCAGCACTTCGGGGTCGAGCTCGGCGGCGATCGCCCGCTCGCCCCAGGTGATCACGTCACGTGGCGCCGCGCGGTCCGCGGCGAGTCGCGTCATCGCCGCGAGGATTCGCGGATCACCGGGACGCAGCGCGAGCCCCCCGCGGAATACGCGTGCGGCGCGGCGGGGCCGCGAGGCGCGCCGCTCCAACTCGCCGAGGCGCAGCGCGTACCACGCGCGGACCTCGTCAGGCACACCGTGGCGAGTGCCCATGCTGTCCCGCGCGTTGGTGAGCAGCCGCCTCGCCTCGTGCACGTCACCACGCAGCTCGTGCCAGCGGGCCAGCCGCGGTGCGACGGAGGGCGTGTAACGCGCGGACATTGAGGCCGCGAACGCCGCAGCCGCCCGTGCGTCGTCGCCAAGCTCCATGGCGATCTCGCCGAGGATGGCGCGGTACTCCGGCACATCGGGCTCCCGCGCGACGAGCGCCGTCGCGATGGAGTCGGCGGCGGCGAAGCGATGCTGAGCCACCAGCGTGGCAACGAGCGTGGCTGCTGCAGCGCCGTTGTGCACCTGGCGTGTGCGCCACGACCGCCGCGCATACGATTCCGCCGTGAGAATGTCACGCCAACCGCCTCCCTCGCGCGAGCGTTGGAGGTGCAGCCCCGCGAGCTGTCCGAGCGCGATCGCACTCACGGGATCCTGCCCGAGGGCGATGCGCCACACCGCGATCTGCGTGTCACGTGCCGCGAGCTCCGCGCTCGCGATTTCGTCGAACGATGCGTCGGCCAACGCGTCGCGTTCCGACGCGCTGGCCGACGCCCCCCATGACCCGGCCCAGGCCGCGGCGCCCACCACCACGACACCGAACACGAGCCACAGGGAACGTCTCACCGGGCGGCCTCGAGGTACGGGAAGGTCGCGCTGAACGTGCGGGTGGTCATCGCCACGTTGTCACTGGTGAGTCCGGCGAGCACGGTCGCCGCCGGGTCGAGCAGGTTGCCGAACGTCGCGGTGAGTCCGGCATCGACGACGTCGTCCTGCAGGCGACGACCGCCGTAGCCGTTGGCCAGCGCCCAGCTCAACCAGCCGGCGGTGTTGCCCGCACGATTGGGGAACACGAGCAGCATGTCGGGCACGAGGACCGCACCGAGGGTGTTGCCGATCAGGTCGCCGCGACCGAAGGCATCGGTGAACGCCTTGATCTTGGTGCGGAAGCCGTTGGCGACGTCCGTCGACGGCGTGGTGTTGTTGTGCAGCCCGTGATCGCGCTTCATGAAGAACACTTCGCTGACGAGCGGATTGCCGAGGCGTTCGATCTGGGAGAAGACGCGGGTGGTCGACGGCCCGGTGGGGCTGTCGTCATCGCTGCAGGCGCCGAGGAGTACGGCGAGTGCGAGGCCGGCCGCGATCGGACGCGCGGCATGGAGGAGACGCATGGGTTGGAGTCCCGAGTGGAAGAGTGGATGAACGAGCTTGCGGAGTCGCATCAGCGGCTGATGGTGCCCCAGACACCGAACGAGGCGGTCGCGGCGGTGCTCGGCTGCAAGAGCGCCTTGGGCAGCTCCACGACGATGGCGAGTGTGTTGAACGGACGCAGGAAGTCGACGCCCGGCGAACGGAACGCGGTCGCGGTCGGGGTAGCCGGGCCGGCGAGCGGGCCGGTGGACGGGCGGCGATCCGGCACGATGTTGAAGAACTGTTCGAGGTCGATCACGAACGGATCGGCGCGCAACCCGGTGAAGACCTGGATGTTGTTGTCGCCCGACACGGCGCCTCCGACGGTGCCGCGAACGACGGGCCCACCGGTGGCGAGCGTGGTGGCCGTGCCGACCATTGCCGGCGCGACCGGGCCGCGCAACGTGAAGCGCTGGGTCGCGGGCGTCGTGCCCTCGAACGTCACCTGGATCACGCGATCCTCGACCGCGTCGCCGGTGTTGTCGATCTTGAACTGGTACAGAAGGTTTGGATCGAACGCCGCGTTGCTGCCGGCGATGGGTGACGACGTCGTCATCACCAGGACGATCCGCTCCGGGCTGCTGCCGGGGAAGGCATAGACGTCGTTGATGTCCATGCGCGGGTTGAGTTCGACCTCGGGCGTGTCTTGATGGTCCGAGGCGCGGACGCGCGCGGTCGCGATCATCGCGAGCGCGGCGAGCGCAACGAGCGCCGTGACGGCGCGTGCACCGCGACGGCGGTGGGTCTGCTGCATGCTGACTCCTGCGTGAGTGTTCGTGTGCGATCGGTGAGCACACGAGCTACGACAGGAGTGGCAATGTTGGATGTGTGACCTAGCGCACGAACAACTGCACCGTCACGCGCCCGGGAACTTGCCCCCAAGGAACGGCGCGGTGGTCGGTTGCGGCGACCCGCCCTTGGGCTCGAGCGACACGAGCACGTCCGTTACGCCATCGACCGTAGTCGCAAGCTTGTCGATATCGACGAGCGCGTGGCCGTCAGGATCGGAGTTGAACACCACCAGAGACACCGGCTTGCCGTTCACCAACGCCCAGATCTGGTAGTCGCGCCCCTCAGGCGCCGGCGCGAGCCGGAACACGTGAGCGACGCCACGACCCTGCTTCGCGTTCCAGAAGAACTGGATGCCCGGGCCGGTCGCGGTCTCTTTGGCGCCGACCTGCACGAGATACAGGTCGCGTTCGCCCTCGAGCACCGAGTTGAGCGTGCGCTCGCGGCGCGCGAGCTGCTGAGTGAGCGCCGCATTGGTATCGCGCAGGCTGTCGAGGTCGCGCCGCGTGCGAAGCGCATCGGCACCGACCAACGTGGCGATCACCAGCGACGCCGCTGCCAGCATCGGTGCCCAGCGCCGCGCCGCTGACATCGGGACCGGCGCAGGCTGCGCTCCAGCCGTCGCCTTCATGGGCGGCGCGGCCACGGCGGCGGCGAGCAGCGCCCCACGCAGCGCCGGACTCGGCGTCACCGGCTGCGCGGTCGCGAGCATCGCCGGCACATCGCGGAACGCAGCGACCTCTGCGGCCAACTCCGGATCGGTCGCCATCGCTGCCTCCATCGCGGCCGATTCGTCCGGCGTCGTCGCGCCGAGCGCATGCAGCGGCGCGAGCTCGCGGAGCTCGTCACGGGAGTATCGGGTCATGCCACACGCTCCTGCGCGAGCGGCGCCAGCAGGTCTCGTAGCTTGATCATCCCTTGGCGGATACGCGTCTTGATGGTGCCGAGCGGTTCGGCGAGCCGTTCGGCGATCTCGACGTGTGTGAGTCCTTCGAAGAATGCGAGTTCGATCACGGTCCGTTGCGGCGCCGAGAGCGAGGTGAGCGCTGCCTCGATCGCGGTGCGTCGTTCTTGCTGCGTGATCCCTTCGAGCGGATCGGTGTTGCCCGGTGCCTCTGCCTCAGCGATCGGCGCGTCTTGCTCGGTCACCAGCTGTTCCCGACGTTCGCGCCGTGCCCCGCTCCGGGCCGAATCCACCGCGCGACTGCGCGCGATGGTCGCGAGCCAGGACAGGAGCGACCCGCGTGAGGGATCGAACGACGCCGCCGATCTCCACGCTTGCAAGAACGTCGCCATGAGCACCGCTTCCGCGTCAGCGCGTTCACGGACGATGCGCTGGATGAGCCCGAGCAAGGAGGGCGCGTACCGGTCATACAGGGTTGCCAGGCCACGTTCGTCCCCCACCCGCATCAACTGTACGAGCCGAGCGTCGTCGTCGGATGTGCGATCGAGTGCGACAGAGGGAGACACGGGCGCGGGTAGGGTGAAGGATCCAGGGCAGCGCGGCGCGCCAGCAGCGTCCTACAATGGTGGTGGGATACGGGGCGACACACAAGCCGCGAGGGGCACGCAATCCGCCCCTTGCCGCGCGGTCGTACTCCGAGTGCACACCCTCACTTCCACTCGGAGAGACCCCTATGCGTCGCCTGATCCTGCCCGCCCTGCTCGCGCTCACCCTTGGCGCTAGCGCCGTCGATGCGCAGGCCATGATGAAGGAGAAGTCCCTGTACGACCGCCTCGGTGGCAAGCCGGCGATCACCGCGGTCGTCGACGAGTTCGTCGCCCGCGTCGCGGCGGACAAGCGCATCAATCACTTCTTCGCCGCGACCGCAGCTGACCCCAAGCGCCTCGCGGGGTTCAAGATGAAGCTCGTCGACCAGATCTGTGAAGCGTCCGGCGGCCCCTGCAAGTACATGGGCAAGGACATGAAGTCCGCGCACGCCGGCATGAACGTCAGTGGCGCCGACTTCACGGCGTTGGTGGAGGACCTTGTAGGCGCGCTCGACAAGTACAAGGTCGCCGAAGCGGACAAGCAGGTGCTGCTCGGCGTGCTCGGGCCGATGCAGGGCGATATCGTCACGAAGAAGATGTAGACCGGCATGCCTGGAACGCCCAGCGCGGCGGGGAACCATCCCCGCCGCGCTGGGCATTCCGGACCTTCCTGCGCGCCTAGCGCCTGTCCTTCAGCTTTTTGAGCATGAGCGGCAGCACGCCGTTGATCCGCCCTTGGCTATCCACCGTCTGCAGCGGCACACGATAGACATCGTCCTTCATCTCGAAGCCGGTGGGCTCGGGGCTCCCCGCCGCGCGGAAGGACAGGATCACGTTGAACGAATCGGCCTGTCCGAGGTCGACGGTGTACCCCAGATCGACGAGCGAACGCACGGTCAGCTGACTCATCGGATTCGCACCGTTGTTCAGGAAGCCCGTCATGAGTTCGTTCGCCAGCACGCCCTCCCGCCAGTGCGAGTCCCGCGTGCCGGCGCCGCCTTGGGTGTTCTCTACCGGCGTCTTCGATCCGCCGGTCCACGTGCTCCCGCCGACATTGTTGAAGCCGATGAGCGCCTGCGCACCGGTGAAGTGCGTATCGGCACCCGGCGAGCTCGGCACTGAGGGATTGAGGAGCAGGCCACGCGACTGCCAGACGGTGCCGATGCCGAGCACGTGACCCATCTCGTGCAGGATGACACTGGCAAAGCCGCCGCCCGCCTCGAGGTTCGCGAGGTCGGCCGTGTCGAAGCGCATGGTGCCGAGGAGCGGTAGCCCACCCGTGGTGCGAGTGAAGCAGGGGCCGGCCGAGCCGAGCACGGAACCGACCCCGTCGATCGGCTCGAGGCGCACCGTGATCAGGAGATCATCGATGGTCTCGTTGAGCGCGACGGGCGAGTTGCACGCACCGGCCCCGGCAGTGAACGGGACGTTGGCGAGGTCGGACGTGATGACCGTCTCCCAGCGCGTCACCGCATCATTGAACGTGTTGAGCTGCGTGATGGTAGGGAGTGCGACGAAGCGGAGATTGATGTCGAACCCGGCGGCCGACGCCTTGCC
>JBJXGK010000149.1:0-8814 GCA_046153705.1 Gemmatimonadaceae bacterium | reverse complement strand
CTGAGCCAGCGCCGCGCCGCAGCCGCCAAGCGCTACCTCGTCGACCAGGGCATCCCGGCCGATCGCATCGACGTCGCCGGCTTCGGCGAAGAGCGTCCGGCCATGCAGGGCAGTGGTGACGATGTGTGGTCGAAGAACCGTCGCGGCGAGTTCGAGATCATCGTCGGCGGCGAGACCCTCCGCCTCCCGTGAGCCTGCGACTGATCCGTCGACTGGCGCTCGCGCCGACCGTCATCCTGACGGTCGGCGCGTGCTTCGCGACCCGCGGGGATGTCCGCATCCTGCAGAACGATATCGCGAAGGTGCAGACCGAACTCGAGGCCACGCGTGCCGCGTCGGCCGCCCGGGACTCGGCGCTGCATCGCTCACTCGATAGCGCACTCGCGAACGTCGTGCGCACGCTGACGAGTGTGAACGACACGGTGCGCTCCATGCACGCCACGACCATGCGACTGCGCGGAGACGTCCGTGAGGACCTCACGGCGATCCGTCAGCAGTTGATCACGGTCGAGGAGCGTGTGGGTGCATCGGCGAAGCGTATCCAGGAGCTGCGTGCCGAGCTCGAGGCCGACGCCTCGGACCGCGCGGCGACTCCCGCAGCCGGCCGTGACAGCACCAAGCCGCCGGCAGCAGGGGCGGCACCAGCAGCAGCGCCGGCGCCCGGTCCCGCTCAGCTCAATCAGATGGCGCAGGATCAGATGCGGCGTGGGTCGTACGCGGTGGCTCGTGGCGCGTTCAGCGAGCTGCTCAGCAAGCACCCGTCGTCGGATCTCGCGCCGGAAGCGCTGTACGGCATCGCCGAGTCGTTCAACTTCGAGGGCAACGGCGTCGCCGCGGATTCCGTCTGGGCGCTGGTCGTCTCGCGATACCCGGCGTCTGACCGCGCTCCGACGGCGCTCTACAAGCGGGCGACGGCGCTGCGCGCCGTCGGGCAGACCGATCGCGCGCGCGTTCTGTATCAGCAGGTGGTCGACAAGTACCCGCGGACTGATGCGGCCGTCCTGGCTCAGGACTTCCTCACCAAGAAGCCCTGACCCTTCGCCGCGCCGCCGGTCCCTGGAATCGCGATGACCGAAGCACAGAAATCGGGTGAGATGCCGTTCCTTGAGCACCTGGAGGAGCTGAGAAATCGGCTCCTCTGGAGTGTCGGGGCGCTCTTCATCTGCATGCTGCTCTCGATGATCATCGTCTTCGACCCGGACCGGAACATCATCGGCTTCCTTGCGACGCCGGTGCTCCCCTTCCTGCAGGGGAACAAGCTGATCTACACGCATCCGGCGGACACTGCGACCATCAGTCTCAAGGTCGCGTTCGGGTCCGGGCTCGTGTTGGCGACGCCGGTGATCGGCTACCAGCTCTGGGCATTCCTTTCGCCGGCGCTGCATCGTCACGAGAAGAAGCTGGTGGTCCCGGTGCTCCTCGGCGCGACTCTTCTGTTCGCCTCCGGGGTAGTCATCGCATGGGTCTGGATGCTCCCCCTCATGCTGAAGATGCTCTTCGGGATCCAGTCGGCGTCGTTGACGCCGATGATCTCCGCCGGCGAGTACTTCTCGTTCATGATCACCATCTGTATCGCGTTCGGGGCGATCGCACAGGTGCCGTTGATCATCCTGGCGCTCACGGCGCTCGGGTTGGTGACGCCGCGGATGCTCGCGAAGTTCCGTCGGCACGCGATGGTGGCGAGCATCCTCGTCTCGGCGCTGGTGACGCCGGGCGACGTGCTCTCGATGACCCTCTTGATGGCCGGGCCGCTCTACGCGCTCTACGAAGTAAGCATCATCGTCTCGTGGGTCACGTATCGGTTGAAACAGCGCAGCGTCAGCAAGTCCGAGCCGTCGATCGGCGGAGCGGCGGCGTGAGGCGCCGGCCGTGGCACCGCGCCGCGGCCGTGCTCTCGGCTCTGCTGGTCGCGGCAGCGCTCACCGCGGGCGCTCTGGACGCGCAGGCGACGAAACCCCCCCGCGTTCAGCGGCCCGTTCCGACACCGCCGACCCCGTCGGGGGTGGGCGGGCTGGATCAGACGGGGCGCGGCCAGATCCGCGACCGGACCGATACGCTCAGCCGACGCGACACCACGGCCGCGCGCCCCAAACTCGTGGACTGGGCGCCCGACGACTCGGTGATGCTCGCCTTGCTGGCGCGGAAGGGCTACACCGTGGTGCGGTTCCAGGGCGATGTGGTCGCGTTCGCGGCGGCGGGGCGCGTGATGACGCTCACCGGCACCGACAGCGCGCGGGCCGCCGTGCAGCGCGACTCGACCATCCTCGTCTCGGACACCATCGCGTACAGCGATTCCCTCAAGATGGTCCGTGCCCGCGGCGACACGATCATCATGCGGGTGCCCGAACAACGCGAGGATGTCCGCGGGCTGGGCGAGCTCAGCTACGACATCACCAACCGACTCGGCAAGACGCGCGAGTTCTCCACCGTCGCGAACTCGGGCGCCGACTGGCAGATCCAGGCGCATCGCGCCGCGTTCACGAGCGACTCCACCGCGGATCGGTCGACCCTGTACGCCCGAGGGGGATTGATCACCTCGTGCCTCGACTCCGTCCCGCACTACCACTTCATCGCGCGCGAGATCAAGCGTGTGAGTGGCAGCTTGATCGTCGCGCGGCCGGCGATCCTGTATGTGCAGGGCGTCCCGGTCATGTGGCTGCCCTTCATCGTGCAGGACATCCGCGAAGGGCGTCGGTCAGGGATCCTGCCGCCTCGTGTCGGATTCGCTGAACTCGTGCGCAACAGTCCGACCTACCGCCGGACGATCGAGAACCTCGGCTACTATTTCGCGCTCACCGACTACCTCGATGCGCAGGTGTCGATGGATTGGCGGTCGAGCGCGCGCGCGACGGAGCAGGATCCGGGCTGGACCCGCATGAACGCCGAGATGCGGTACCGCTGGCTGGACCGCTTCGTGTCGGGAAGTCTCGGGCTGGCGCGGACGTCCTTGAGTTCGGGTATCACGAACACGGCCGTCGCGTGGTCACACTCGCAGGAGTTCTCGGCCCAGACCAAACTGAACTCGAACATCAACTACGTCACCAATACGACGACGCAGCGCCAGACCAGCATCAACCCGCTCGCCGCACTCGCGACGATCGCATCACAGCTGAATCTCGTGCGGCAGCAGGGGCCGTTCAACGTCAACGTCGGCGGCACGCGGCGACAGTATCCGGGTCGCGATCAAGTCGATCAGACGTTCCCGTCGGTCAACGTGTCGTCCAAACCGCTGGAACTCGGCGGCTGGTTCCTGCTCACGCCCTCGCTCACCTACTCGAACACGCAGAACCTGAACCAGGACGGGGCAGGCGATTTCGCGTTCCGCTACCTGAACCGCGGGGGCGTGATCGACTCGGTGCGACTCAAGCGCAACACCACCAACACCTCGCTGGCGCTCGCGACGCCGTTCAAGATCCTCGACTTCCAGGTGCAGAGCGGCTTCAAGTTCAGCGAGAACCTCCGCGATTTCCCGCAGATCATCACCGTACGCGATGTGGCCGACACCAGTCGTCGGCAGGATCGCGTGTTCGCGCGGACGTTCGAGTCGTCGGCCGACTTCGATATCTCGATCGGACTGCCGCAGTTCTTCCAAGGAACGTGGAACCTCGGACCCAATATCACGGCGGCGAACGTGGATCCCCGGGGTTTCGCGATCCGCACGCACCTGACCAACGGGCAGTGGGTCACGCAGAGCAAGCGCCTCTCGTACGGCATCGGCGTCTCCCCGACGGTGTTCCGCTTGCTCCCGGGATTCGGTCCGGTGCAGCGGTTCCGGCACGCGATCACCCCGACGCTCACGTACAGTTACTCGCCGCAGGCCTCGGTGAGCGACGAGTTCCTCGCGGCGCTCAACGCGACGCAGCAAGGGTATCTCGGCGCGCTGGCGCAGAACCGCCTCACGCTGGGCTTCGCGACCAACCTCGAAGCCAAGATGCGGGTGAAGGGTGACAGCGCCGACGGCGAGGGTAAGAAGGTGAAGGTGGTCTCGCTGCAGTTCCAGCCGCTCACGTACGACTTCGAACGCGCACGACAGACCGGCGGCTCCGGGTTCGCGACGGAACGGTTCGGCTACACGTTCCGCTCGGACCTGCTGCCGGGCTTCGACCTCGGGGTGGACTACTCGCTGTTCCAGGGGAGCGTGCTCTCCGACACGGCGAAGTTCAAGCCGTTCCGCGAAGCCGTGCGCGCGTCGTTCTCGCTCGACGGCAACTCGAAGATCGTCCAGGCGATCGGACGTCTGTTCGGCGCTGACCCGTCCTCCGCCGCCCGCGACGGTGCCTCGCGATCCGATTTCGATTCGGGGCAGATCGGCGGCCCCTCGCCGGACCAGCAGGGCATCAACGCCATCACGGGCTCACGCTCGCGGAACGTCGTCCAGGCGATCCCCAACGGCCAGGGGTTCACTGCGGCCTTCACGCTCAGCGCGAATCGACAGCGGCCGCCGGTCGGTGGGCGCGTCCAGGACTTCGACCCGGCCGCGCAGTGCGCGAACTTCCTCGGGCTCCCGATCTACGACACCTGCGTGTTCGAGGCGGAGCGCGCGGCGAGTGCCAACGATCCCAACGGCATCCCGGTGGCGGGCGGCACGATCTTCCGGATCCCGCCCACCACCTCCGTGGGCGTGCGCACGAGCTTCAACCTCACGCCGAAGTGGGCGCTGGCGTGGTCCACCACCTACGACGTGGAGCGCAGCGAGTTCGCCAGCCAGGTGGTGACGCTGCAGCGCGAGTTGCATGATTGGAACGCGGTATTCGGATTCACGCAGGCGCCGAACGGCAACTTCGCCTTCACGTTCTTCATCTCGCTCAAGGCGCAGCCCGAGATCAAGCTCGACTACGATCGCCAGTCGTTCCGCAACCAGGTGAACACCACGCAGCCGTCCCCCTCGACCCGCACGCCGTGACTGCGTCTCTCCTCCTCGATGGCAACTCGCTCTCGATCACCGATCTCGCGGCGGTGGCCGATGGGCATCGGACGGTGCGTCTCGCGCCTGCGGCGCGCATCCGCATGGCCGCCACGCGCGGCATCGTCGAGGGTATCGCGGCGCGCGGAGAGGCGGTCTACGGTGTGACCACCGGCTTCGGCAAGCTCTCCGACTTCGCCATCCCGCCGGACCAACTCGCGCAGCTGCAGATCAATCTCGTGCGCTCGCATGCGGCGGGTGTGGGGCCACGGCTGCCGCGTCGTGAGGTGCGCGCGATGATGGTGCTCCGCGCGAACGTGCTCGCGAAGGGCTACAGCGGCGCGCGGCCCGAACTCGCCGAGCTGCTCTGTGCGATGCTCGACGCGGGACTCACACCGGACGTGCCGGAGCAGGGCTCTGTGGGCGCCAGTGGCGACCTGGCACCGCTCGCGCACCTCGCGCTGTCGCTCATCGGCGAGGGCGAGCTCACGCACGCGACGGGGCGGGGCCCGGCCAAAGATGTGCTCAAGGCGCACGGGCTCGCGCCCCTCGTGCTGGGACCCAAGGAGGGACTCGCGCTGATCAACGGCACGCAGGCGCACACCGCAGTGGGCACCATGGCGCTCGTGGGCGCCAAGCGGTGCTGGGAGGCCGCACACGTCGCCGGTGCCGCGACGCTCGAGGCGCTCCTCGGCACGCCGACGGCGTTCGACCCGCGCATCCACGAGGCGCGCGGGCAGCGCGGGCAGATCGAGTCCGCCGCGCTCATGCTCAGGCTGCTCGCCGAGAGTCAGATCCGCGAGTCGCATCGTTCCGGCGACCCGCGTGTGCAAGACGCCTACGCCCTGCGCTGCATCCCGCAGGTGCACGGCCCGGTCCTCGAGGCCATCCGGTTCGCCGAAGGGCTGATCAGCGGGGAACTCAACGCCGCCACCGACAATCCGCTCGTGTTCGACGATGGGACGATGCTCTCCGGCGGCAACTTCCACGGCCAGGCAGCGGCGATGGCGATGGACGTGCTCGCGATCGCGTTGACGAATCTCGCGGTGATGAGCGAACGCCGGATCGATCGTCTGGTGCACCCCGATCTCAACGAAGGCCTGCCGCCGTTCCTCACGTCCACCGCCGGCGTGAGTTCCGGCTTCATGATGGCACAGGTCACCGCGGCGGCCATCACCAGCGAGTGCAAGGTGCTCGCCCATCCGGCGAGCGTTGACACCATCCCCACCGACGGCAGCAAGGAAGACGTCGTGCCGATGGCGATGGGGGCGGCGACCAAGCTCCGTCGCGTCCTGCACAACGTGCAGCACGTGCTCGCGATCGAATTGATGTGCGCGGCGCAGGGCCTCGAGTTCCGTCGGCCGCTGCGCGGCGGCGTCGGTGTGGAGCGAGCCTACGCGACCGTTCGCACGATCATCCCGGCGCTCGCCGAGGATCGGGTACTGGGCCCGGACATCGAAGCCCTGGCCGTCGCGGTGAGTGAGGGGCGTTTCAGCGCCTGACGCGCACGAACTCGAGGTCCGCCGAGTCATCGAAGCGGAGCGCCGCGACCTTGCCGGCGGCATCCAACCGGAACGCGAACATCGTCCGTCCGCCGCGACCGTCGCCCAGTCGCGCGCTGAATGTGTCGTGATGCCAATGCTCCATCAACCCACGGTTCTCCGGCAATGAGCCGAAGCGCAAGGTGAGCGTCCCGTCGACGAACGTGACGACGATGTCGCCGTACACGGGATGTTCGAACGTGCCGGCGTATTCCATGAGCGGACGCGAAGGAGACGTTCCTTTGATCCGCGCCGCGTCGCGCGCGGCGGCCGCCTGTTTGCCTGCTTCGGCGCGCGCACCGTACAGCGCGAGCAGGTCGCTGCTCCAGTCGCGCATCGGCGCGCCCGTGTAGACGTCGAACACCCGCCACATGAGCGCGTGGCGGAACTCCGCGTGGTCGACGTTGCCGAAGATCATCACGCCGAGGCGTTCGTCGGGCATGAGGCCGATGATCGCCGTGCGACCGTCGATCGATCCCGTGTGCATCGCGACATACCGCCCGCGATAGTCCTGCTGGAACCAGCCGAGGGCGTAGGTGGTCCAATGCGGCTTGGTGAGTGCCGCGGTCGGATAGAACTCTCCCGGCGGCACGAAGGCCTGCGGCTTGAAAAGCTCGCGGAAGTTCTTCTCCGAGACGAGGCGGCGTCCGTTCACACGTCCGGAGTCGAGCAGGAAGCGCAACCAGCGCGCCGCGTCGTTCGCACTCATCCACGCCGAGCCGGCGGCGGGCACCGGGTCCACCAGAAACTCGGCGATGGGGCGGATGTCACCG
The DNA here is from genome assembly GCA_046153705.1 of Gemmatimonadaceae bacterium. Lineage (GTDB taxonomy): Bacteria > Gemmatimonadota > Gemmatimonadetes > Gemmatimonadales > Gemmatimonadaceae > Pseudogemmatithrix. The sequence continues at coordinate 1,597 of JBJXGK010000149.1, read as the reverse complement.
TCGAAGCTCCAGTGCGCTGACGACACGTTCTGGTCGTTGGTCGCCCGCGCCTGCCGCAGCATCCCGTCGAGCGTCGCGTTGGAGCGCGCCATGCCGATCGGCACCAGGATGCGCGTTTCGACGAACCGCTCCCACGACATCCCGCTCGCCGCCGCGACCACTTCGCCCGCGACCTGGTACATCACGTTCTGGTAGATGAATCCGTCACGAAGGGAATAGGCCATCGGTAGGCGGCGCAGGCGCTCGAGGATCTGTCGTGCGTCGAGATCGGCTCGCACCCAAAGCAGGTCCGCGTTGCCGAGCCCGGCATTGTGGCGGAGCAGGTCACGCACCGTGAGTTCGCGGGTGACGTACGGATCGGAAAGAGCGAACCACGGCAGATGTCTGGTGACCGGGTCGTCCCACGCGACCTTGCCGCTGTCAACGAGCATGGCGACCGCGAGCGCCGTCATCGCCTTGGTGGTGGACATGATCCCGAACCGCGTATCGGTGTCGACGCGCGCGGGTTCGCCCACCGTGCGCACGCCGAAGCCCTTGGCGTAGACCACCGAGTCGCCACGCACGATCGCGATCGAGAGCCCGGGGATCTTCCACTGGTCCATGCCTTTCGTGATGAAGGCATCGAGTTCGGACGCGGTCTGTCGGCCGGACGGCTGTGCCTCGACGCGCGCGGGCGCGAGTGTCGCCGCCGAAACGGCAGCCGCCAACAGCAGCGGCGCGACGGACATGGCGCGTTGGGGCGGAGCGACGGGTGAGGCGACACGCATCGGCGAAGGGGTGAGAGACCAGGGGAACATACGATCCGCGAGGGATCGTCACTAGATTTCCACCGGACCTTCACCGTTGACGAGAATGCCCAGCACCCCGCGAGTCATCCGCGCGCCGCGCGGTAGTGCGATCAGCTGCAAGGGTTGGCAGCAGGAAGCGGCACTCCGCATGCTCATGAACAACCTCGATCCCGACGTGGCCGAACGGCCCGAGGATCTCGTGGTCTACGGCGGCACGGGCAAGGCGGCGCGCAACTGGCAGGCCTTCGACGCGATCGTGCGGTCGCTGCGCGCGCTCGAGGACGACGAGACCCTGCTCGTGCAGAGCGGCAAGCCGGTGGCGGTGTTCCGCACGCATCGCCATTCGCCTCGGGTGATCATCGCCAACTCCAACCTCGTCGGGCGCTTCGCGACCTGGGACTACTTCCGCGAGCTCGAGCGGCAAGGCCTCATGATGTACGGGCAGATGACGGCCGGGTCGTGGATCTACATCGGCTCGCAGGGCATCGTGCAGGGGACGTACGAGACGTTCGGCGCGCTGGCGGCCAGACACTTCGACGGGACCCTCGCCGGCCGATTCGTGCTCACCGCCGGGCTCGGCGGCATGGGTGGCGCGCAGCCGCTTGCGGCGACGATGAACGATGCTGCGATCCTCGGCGTCGATGTCGATCCGACGCGCATCGAGAAGCGCTTGCAGTCGGGTTACTGCGACCGCATGACGCACGACTACCACGAGGCCCTCCGCTGGATCCGCGAGGCCCAGGAGGCCAAGCGTGGCTTCAGCGTGGGACTCGTCGGCAACGCCGCCGACGTGCTGCCGCGCATGGTCG
>JBJXGK010000137.1:0-37667 GCA_046153705.1 Gemmatimonadaceae bacterium | reverse complement strand
ATCCTCGCGCCGCAGCTCCGGCTCGCCCTGCTCCGCCTCTCCCGCAACGATCGCGCGAGGGACCTCGCGACGCGCGGCCTGCGTGCACTCGCGGGCTTCGCGAAGTCGCTCAAGGTGAAGTACGGCGACATCGAGGTGGGTCTCGACTACGAACCTGAGGCCGGCCTCGCCGACAACGGTGATCTCGAGCACGACCTGCAAGCGTTGTTGGAGACAGTCGGTCGCGCGGCGCAGCAGGCGGAGACGGCGCTCGCGATCTTCATCGATGAACTGCAGTATGTGAAGGAGGACGAGCTCGCCGCGCTCATCACCGCACTGCATCGTGCCGCCCAGCAGCAGCTGCCGGTGGTGATGGTCGGTGCGGGTTTGCCGCAGCTCCCAGGCCTGATGGGAAGCGCCAAGAGTTACGCCGAACGGCTTTTCGATTTCTCACGCATCGGGCCGTTGCCGAGCGACGCGGCGCGCCTCGCGATCATCAAGCCGATCAACGCCGAAGGCGCCGACATCACTGCGGATGCCGTGGGGATGATCCTCGCGAAGACGCAGGGCTACGCCTACTTCCTGCAGGAGTGGGGCAAACACGCGTGGGATGCAGCGCTCGCCTCACCGATCACTTCGCGCGACGTCGAGCGTGCGTCGGCGAGTGCCGTCGCGACACTCGACGAGAGTTTCTTCCGAGTGCGATTCGACCGACTCACGCCGTCGGAGAAGCGTTACCTGCGAGCGATGGCGGAGCTGGGGCCTGGGCCGCATCGCACCGGCGACATCGCCGACGTGCTCGCGCGCGCGAGCACGTCGCTCGGCCCGACGCGGAGCTCACTGATCGCGAAAGGGATGATCTGGAGCCCGCTGCACGGCGACACGGACTTCACGGTACCGCTGTTCGACGAGTTCATGCGTCGGATCATGCCAGGGGACGAGTGGAAGCACTGATCCGACCGCGCACTTTGTGCGCGGTGATCAAGACGTACTCGAGTCGTTCGCCGCGCCGCGCCACGAATAACCCGAGTGCGGTGGCGATCGCGCGCCAGCCTCCGAGTCGCGGTCGCGACAGGAAGCGCCACGGAGACAGCGTCACATACCGCGCGAACCCGCCGAGCACCTCGCTTCCGCAGCGGAGGAGACGGTCGACGGTGAATCCGGCTTCGGACATCTGTGGTTCGATCTCGTCGAGCGCCCAGAGGTTCACCTCCGGGATCCCGGTGCGCCGCGCGATCGCCGCGACGAGGCGTGAGTAGTGGAGTCGTGCGATCGAGAGATCGGCGAGTCCGATGCGCGTGCCGGCTGGGAGTTGTTGGCCCAGCGTCGCCAACCAACTGGATCGGGTATCGAAGTGGTACGCGGCGTCGACGCAGACCACGGCGGTGATGCCCGGCGCATGTTGAGCGAGGACCACGGCCTCGGCGCGCATGGTGAGCACCGTGACCTGATCCCCGAGACCCCAGAGCTTCACGCGCTGCATGATGTGTGCGGTGATCCCGGGGTCCGGCTCGACCGCGAACACATGCTTCACGCCGAACTGCTCGATCCAGAGTCGGATGGAATCACCGTACCCGCAAGCGCAGTCGAGGACGATGTCGCCCTCGGTAAGTTTGGCCGCCTCGCCGACGCGTCGCGCGAGCTCACGCGCAGCTTCGCCGTACCGCCGTACGCCGCGCCAGAAGCCGAGGTTGGTCCACTCGGTGCGCGCGCGCGCATCGTTGGTCCGGCGATTGACGAGCGTTGGAACGACGACAGGGCGTGGGTAGTCGGGCACGGTACGGGCGGGGAAGACGATGCGCGGAGCTCCCGCGATGGTGGAGCAGCGACGCGCTGCACCTGCTAACTTCGCACAGGACCCCACACGGAGCCAGCCATGCGTCGTCTCACCGTACACGCCGTCATCCCTGCCGTCCTTCTCGCCTCGCTGATCGGCGCGTGCTCGCAGGAGAAGTCGCAACCGGCACCGCCGCGCACGCCGGAGCAGCAGCGCACGATCGACTCGACCGTCGGCGCATCGGCGCTGCCGGGCGCGCGTGGCGTGCAGGGTGCGCTCAAGGCGAGCGACACGGCCAAGGCGCGTCAGCGGCAGCTCGACTCACTCTCCAAGCAGCCGTAGTCGCCGTGTACGTCCGATACGTCGCGCTTGGCGACAGCTCTACCGAGGGGTTGGACGACCCGATCGCGCCTGGACGGTATCGCGGCTGGGCGGACCGATTCGCGCAGCACGTGGCCCAGGCACAGCGCCCGACACCGTTGCTGTACGCCAACCTTGCGGTGCGCGGGCGCAAGACACGGCAGGTCCTCGAAGAGCAGTTGCCGTCGGCGCTCGCGATGCAGCCGGATCTGGCGACAGTGTTCGCCGGCACCAACGACTTGATCCGGTCGCAATACGATGAGGACGCGGTGCTGTCCGATCTCGCGACGATGCAACGTGCGCTACGCGATGCCGGCGCGACCGTCCTCACGATCACGATGCCGGATCTCTCCGAGGTGATGCCCGCCGCGCGTCGGGTCGCGCCGCGGCTCGTTTCGTTCAATGCGGCCGTGAAGGCGCTCGCGCGCGAGACGGGCACGATCGTCGCGGATATCGCACAGTATCCGATCGTCGGTGACCCGCGGTTGTGGAGTGACGACCGCCTGCACGCCAACAGCGAGGGACATCGACGCACGGCCGCGGCGCTCGCGCACGCGCTCGGTCTGCCGGGGACCTCGACCGAGTGGGCCATGCCGCTCCCACCGCGCCCCGCACCGAGCGTGATCGAGCGCGCCGCGACGGAACTCCGGTGGACGGGGAAGTATTTGATTCCGTGGTTGCTGCGCCGTGCCCTTCGTCGCTCGTCGGGCGACGGGATCACCGCAAAGCGCCCCTCCCTCACCCCCGTGAACGAATGACCGCGATCCACGACATCCCGCTCACTCGCCTTGATGGCACGGCGACCACACTCGACGCGTGGCGGGGGCAGGTGCTGTTGATCGTGAATGTCGCGAGCCGGTGCGGACTCACGCCGCAGTACGCCGGGCTCGAGGCGTTGCAGCAGCGGTTCGCGTCGCACGGATTCTCGGTACTCGGCTTCCCCTGCAACCAGTTCGGGGGCCAGGAGCCGGGGGAGGCGCAGGATATCGCGCAGTTCTGCTCGCTCACCTACGACGTGACGTTCCCGATGTTCGCGAAGACGGACGTGAACGGGGATGAGGCGCACCCGTTGTGGAAGCACCTGAAAGGCGAACGCCCCGGGCTGTTGGGCTCCGAGGCGATCAAGTGGAACTTCACGAAGTTCCTTGTCGATCGCAGCGGGAACGTCGTGAAGCGCTACGCGCCGACCGACGAGCCCGACGGGATCGCGAAGGACGTTGCCCGCTACTTGGACATCAAGGCCTTCTGAACCATGTCCCGGATGCGGATCTCGAGCTGGCTGGTCGTCACGCAGCGCACTTCATTGGAGTTGGACGTGATGGGATTGCGTCCGGTGCCGGTGATGGTCGTCAGCAGGGAAGTACCGCCGCTCGGATTGGGTCGGACCTGCGAGACGATGGAGAGGGTCAGCTCGTAGGTCTCGGCGTTCTGGAGTGTGCCCGAGGATCCGCAATCCATGTAGCGGTACACCGGCACCTTGCCGATCGAGCGACGCATCTTCCATCCGGTGTTGCCGATCGACTTCGTCTTCGGTTCGCTCATCGTGAGCGGGATCGCGAGTTCCTTGTACACGACGGGCAACACCGCCCAGGTCTCATCGACCGAGCCCGAGACGGTGAGCGCGATCTCCTTGTCGAGATTCATCGTGTTGAACTGCACCGTGTTCCCGCCCGTGGTGACCACCCGTCCGGTGTTGACGGTCGGCGTCGGGGTCGCATCGATGACCGGGGCCTGTCCGGGCTGTGTGGCGCAGCCAAGCGAGAGGAGAGCGAGCGTGGCAGAGGCGAGGACGAGGCGCATGGAGGCACTCAGGAAAGTGGGAGCGAACCGGCGACGCGAGGCAGACTCTCGTCGATGGCTGGACGTTAACGCAACACTCCGCGTGACGACAGAGTGACTCCGTTGCCACCCGAACCGCCATCGGAAGGTCCGGACGCGCCCGTCGAGGGCGCGTACGCGAGGATCCGGGCTTGGCTGCGACCGCGCCTCACCCTCGCGAACATCATCACGGTGGCGGTGCTCGCGTACGCGACACCGATCCTGTTGCCGCACATCGGCGCGGTGTTCGGAGTCCGTTCGGGGCCGGACCTCGTACCGCGGTATTCATACGTCTCGATCGATGGCGCCGCCGTGGACGCGGACTCGCTCCGCGGGCGCGTGGTACTCGTGAACTTCTGGGCCACGTGGTGCCTGCCGTGCCGCGCCGAGATGCCGGCGCTGGAGTCGATGTACCAGCGACACCGAGACGCCGGGTTCGTGATCGTGGGTCTCGCGGTGGACCAAGCGCCGACCGCGAAGGTCGCCGCGTTCGTGCTGGAGCGCGGGATCACCTATCCCGTCGTACATATCGGACGCGAGGCGGAGCGTGCATTCGGTGGGGTGCGCGGGTATCCGACTTCGTTCCTCCTCGATCGCACGGGGCGCGTCCGGCACGTGGTGCAGGGACCGATCGGCGTCGTCTCGCTGGAAGCAGCGGTGCGGCGCGAGCTCGGGCGCCCGAGGCCGTGATTCGACATCAACCCGGACGCGACGATGAGTTCCTACCATGCCCGTATCGAATGGTCCCGCGGTGACGACGCCTTCGCGGGGCAGAAGTACTCCCGTGGCCACCGGTGGCATTTTGATGAAGGCGTGAGCGTCCCCGCATCGGCGGCGCCGACATCGGTACGCGCGCCATGGCACGTCGCCGCCGCCGTCGATCCGGAAGAAGCCGTGGTGGCCGCCGTCGCGAGCTGCCATATGCTGTTCTTCCTCTCCTACTGCTCCAAGGCGGGCTTCATCGTCGAGTCGTATCAGGACGCGCCCGAGGGCGAGATGACGAAGAACGCGATGGGGAAGGACCACCTCTCGCACTACACGCTGCGGCCGGTGGTGACCTATCGCGGCAACACGCCCAGCACGGAAACGTTCGACGCGCTGCACCACCAGGCGCACGAGGACTGTTTCATCGCCAATTCCGTCGTAGGGACCGTGACGGTCACACCGACGTTGCAGACGATCCCGGCGTGAGGATGTTGCGCACGTCGCGTGCGATGGTCGCCGCGATCTGATCGAGCGGCAGGTCGTTGATGTCGGTGCCGAAGGGCTCCTCGATCTCCGTGGCCAACAGCTCCAGGCCCATGGTCGCGAAAAACGTGAACATCGATGCGATCACGGTGCCGTAGCCGAACTCGCGCACCAAGCCGAACGGCATGATGAACGCATAGAGCACCACGAACTGCTTGATGTAGACCGAGTAGCTGAACGGGATAGGCGTCTTGCGGATGCGTTCGCAGGCGCCGGTGACGTCGTCGAACGCCTGCAGGAGGGGCGCGAGGGCGATGCGTGACTCCGGCGCCAGTCGTCCCGTCGCGAGATCCGCCTGCACCGCCGCGTGCACGTCGCGCATGGTCGCGTTCGGAACATGCGCGCCGTCCGCCGTCAGCGGCTGCCGCAGATGTACGGCGAGCTGCGCGGGATACGCGGCCAGCAGCTCTGCGTAACGCGCCCGGCGCGCCTGATGCTCAGGCCCGGCCAACTGTGCGCCCAGCTGCTGTGAGATGCCGCGGGACACGTTCACGAGCTGGCCCCAGAGTCGCCGACCCTCCCACCAGCGGTCATACGCGGTGTTGGTCCGGAAGACCAGCAGCAAGCCGAGGATGATGCCGAGGATGGAGAGGAACGACGGCCCGAGCGGCACCGCGACCCGCACGAGGTCGGTCTCGACCCAAACGACGAGCGCCGCCCACGCGCCAGCACCGAGCACGTCCAGGAAGAGGGTGCGGAAGACCGGGCTCTTCGGGAAATCGAAGAGCACGCGGAGCCAGTTCTTCGGATCGTAGGTGATCATGTCATAATTGTGGGAGCATCCCCGCCGCTATGGAACCGCATCCCGAGACTTTCCGGCCGTGAAACCGACTTCCTCCGACGCGCAGAACCCTGCCCGCCGCCAGCTTCGAGTTGCCTGCGTCGTGGCGATCGCGTTGCTGACAGGCCCTACGACAATGGTGCGGGCGCAAGAAGCGGCGACTCCCGCTCGCCAGCGGCAGATCGTCCCCATGGACTCGGCCCGTGCCGCACTGCTCTACGTGAGTAACCGACACGACGACCATCCGGTCGCCAACTACGCCGCCGCCGTTGCGGCGAAGGCCCGCACCGACAGCATCTTCGCGGAGCGCGCCCGTGGGGTCATGCGCTACGAGAAGACGTCGTACCGCAGCCGTTACGACGACCTCGACATCCCCGTGTACATCTTCTCGCCGCTGCAGTCGCGCGGCGCGGGTGCGCACCCTGCGCTGGTCTGGGTGCACGGCGGCGTACACGGGAACTGGGACCAGAACTACCTGCCGTTCATCATCGAGGCCACACAGCGAGGATACGTAGTGGTCGCGCCGGAGTACCGCGGGTCGACCGGGTACGGCGAAGCGCACCACCGTGCAATCGACTACGGTGGCAAGGAACTCGATGATGTCGAGGACGCCCTGCGTCTTCTGCAGCAGCGTGCCGAAGTGGATCCCGCCCGCATCGGGCTGATGGGGTGGAGTCATGGCGGCTTCATCACCGCACATCTCATGCAGCGCGGCGCGCGCACACGGTTCGTCGCCGGCGCCGCGATCGTCCCGGTGACGAACCTCATCTTCCGTCTTTCGTTCAAAGGCCCCGGCTACCAGCGCAGCTTTTCCACGCAGAGGGAACTCTCGGGCCTGCCGTTCGAGCAGCGCGAGGAGTATCTCAAACGTTCGCCGTACTATCAGGTCGATTCGCTCAAGCATCCGCTGCTCGTCCACGTCGCCACCAACGACGAGGACGCCGACTTCGAGGAATCACAGCCGTACATCGACGCGCTCGTGGCGCGGAAGCCCGGGTTGGCGGAGACGAAGGTGTACGTGGATCCCACGCCGGGACCCACGAGTGTCGGGCACACCTTCAGTCGTCGGGTGAACCGCCAGACGCTGTTGCGCGAGGATTCGCCGGAGCAGATCGATTCGTGGAACCTCGTGTGGGCGTTCTTCGAGAAGCACCTGCGCGCGACGCGTCCGTGACCGATCAGGACTTCGACGCGCGCGTCCGGTTCCTGACCGAGCTTGCGCGCCGACTGCATGTCGCGGGCGTGTCCGCCTCGCGGCTCGAAGGCGCCGTGCGCGCCACCGCGCGTGCGTTGAAGATCTCGGCGGAGGTCTGGTCCACGCCCACCGGGTTATTGCTGTCGCTCGGCGACGCCGATGTCCTGCACGGCTCGCAGCAGACCCGCGTGCTACGGCTCGAACCCGGGAGCATCGACCTGCGGGCGTTGGTCGCCCTGGACCGCATCGCCGAGCAGGTCATCACCGGGACGCTCCAGGTCGGCGACGCGTGGGACGCGATGCGTGCGCTGGATCGGCCGTTCACGCCGCGACAGCGACTCCTCACGATCGCGGCGTTCGGACTCGCGTCGTCGGCCGTCGCGGGACTGCTGCGAACCGGGTACGTGGACATCGTCGTCGCGGGCATCATCGGACTCCTGATCGGCTGGCTCGCGATCGCGAGCGCCACACGTCCGCACCTCGGCGCGGCGATGGAAGCGGTGGCGGCCATCATCGCGACGACCCTGGCGACCGTGTTCGGGCACTTCGTCGAACCGATCTCGGTGCAGACCGTCATCGTCGCGTCGTTGATCGTGCTCATGCCCGGGCTCACGTTGACGACCGCCGTGACCGAACTCGCCACCCAGCAACTCGTCACCGGCACCACGCGATTCGCCGGCGCGATGATGGTGTTGCTCAAGCTCACGTTCGGCACTGTGGCCGCCACGCAGGTCCTGACGGCCATCGGGTGGACCGTACCGGTGGTGCCCGTGGAGGCGCTGCCGCGCGCGGTGGAGGTGGTCGCCGCGCTGATGGCGGCGCTGTCGTTCGCGATTCTCTTCCGGGCGAAGCGCGAGGACGTGCCACTGGTGATGGCGTCCGCCATCCTCGGGTACGTACTGACGCGGAGCGCGGAGCAGTGGTTGGGTGCAGCGGGCGGGAGTTTCGCGAGTGGCGTATTCCTGGCGAGCCTGACGATGGCGGCGTTGAGCAACCTCTACGGTCGCCTGAAAGGCCGGCCCGGCGCGCTGGTCCGTTTGCCGGGCATCATGCTCTTGGTGCCGGGAAGTGTCGGCTTCCGCGCGCTCGGCTTCGTGATGGAGCGGGAGTACACCACCGGGTTCGACACCTTGGTTGCAGTGATGAGCGCGCTGCTTGCGCTGACGGCCGGACTTCTGTTCGGCAGTCTCCTCGTCCCGCCGCGACGGTACCTGTGAGCCGGTGACCGTCGATGCGCTTCCTCGGCTCGGAGTAGCGATCGCTCGGTCGAGTCGTGGGTCCGCACGGAGCCCTCGACCATCCGACCCCGAGCTGGGTATCATTCTTCCTCTCCCTCTCTCCAGACCCACCGATGCGACTCGCTCTCCCGTTCCGCGCTCTGTTGCCACTCGTCCTCGCGTGCTTCATCGCGTCCTGCAACTCCGAGAAGCCCTTCGTGCCTGAGATCGAATCCACCACCTTCGACCCCTCACTCGGCGTCGATCTCGCGAACTCGACAAGGACCGCGAGCGGACTCTACTATCGGGACATCACGGTCGGTGGCGGGACGCTGATCAACGCCACGGGTAGTCAATCGGTCACCAACACGTACTCGGGTGCCTTGCGCAACGGGGACGTGTTCGACTCGGGGAGCTTCACGTTCACCACCGGCATCTCGCAGGTGATCGCCGGGTTCGACGAGGGCGTCCGCGGCATGCGCCAGGGCGGACGGCGTCAGATCATCATCCCGCCGAACCTCGGATACGGCAGCCGCGGGAGTGGACCGATCCCCGCGAACTCGATCCTCGTATTCGATGTCACCGTCACGCTGGTCAACTGACGCCTGACCGGTGCCCGAAGACGGTCGGGCGGGGTGACGAGGAGCAGGTCCGGGCCGTCCCCTGAACAGAAGCCCGTGGGTGGGCGTACATTGCGATACATCCCCCTGACCCTCGCACGATGACTGCCACTCCCCCGTCTCCCCGTCGGTTCGAAGCCTCCGAATGGCGCGCGATCATCGCGCGCTACACCGGTCCAGACGTGGTGCGCTCGATCCGCCAAGTGGTGGTGACGCTGTCGCTGCTCATCGGCGCACTCGTGCTCGGCTACTGGCTCATGGAGCGCGCGTGGTGGGCGACGGCACTGCTCATCATCCCGACGGCGGGTCTCTTGATCCGTACCTTCGTCATCATGCACGACTGCGCCCACGGGAGCTTCTTCCCGTGGCCGCGGGCGAACGATGTGGTCGGGTTCATCACGGGCGTGCTCACCTTCACGCCGTTCAGCCAGTGGCGTCGCGAACACGCGATGCACCATGCGTCGTCCGGCGACCTCGACCGGCGTGGTGTGGGCGACGTCAGCACGCTCACCGTGAATGAGTATCAGGCGCTCTCACGGTTCGCGCGATTCAAGTATCGGCTCTATCGCCATCCGTTCGTGCTCTTCGGCATCGGTCCGCTGCACATGATGATCCTGCAGCGCTTTCGCCTGCCGGGCCTCACGAGCGGCGCACAGCAGCAGTGGAACATCTGGCTCACGAACGTCGCGCTCGTCGGGTTAGCCGCCATCTTCGGCATAACCTTCGGGTGGAAGGCCGTGTTGCTCCTCTATTTGCCGTCGTACTACCTCGCGGCCGCGGGCGGGATCTGGCTGTTCTACGTGCAGCATCAGTTCGAAGAAGCCTACTGGGAACGTGGCCGCGAGTGGGACTATGCCACGGCCGCGATCACCGGAAGCTCGCATCTCCGCATGCCGGCGCTGCTCAACTGGTTCACCGGACACATCGGCCTCCATCACGTGCATCACCTCGGCCCCAAGATCCCGAACTACCGGTTGAAGCGTGCTCACGAGGAGAATCCGATCTTCGCCGAGGCGCCGGTGCTCACGCTTCGGACCGCATGGCGCACGCTACGGCTCACGTTGTGGGACGAAGCGAACGGACGCATGATCGGCTTCCGCGAACTCCGTCAGCTCACACGCACGCCGTCGCTGCAGCAGGGGTGATGCGCGGGCGATGACCGCGCGGCTCCCGGACACCCGCGATACCCTCATCGCGGCACTCGGCTCCGACCGACCCGCGGACCGTGACCGCGCACTCGACCTCATCGCCCGTGCGTACCGCGACGCAGTGGTCGCGATACTCGGCCTGCGCTGGCAACTCGCTCGCGACGACGCCGAGGATCTCGCGCAGGAGTTCTTCGCCGCCGCCATCGCGAAGAACTGGTTCGCGCGGTTCGAGCCCTCGCGCGGACGCTTCCGGACCTTCCTGCGCAGTTGCCTCGATGACTTCGCGCGCGCGAGCTTCCGCGATGCGGAACGGTTGAAACGTGGCGGTGGTGCGGCCCATCTGTCGCTCGACGACGCGAGCCTGTCACTCGGCGCCGACGCCGAGATCGATGCGTTGTTCGACCGAGAGTGGGCGCGCAGTGTGCTCGGAATCGCGCTCGAGCGATTGCGGCAAGACTGCGACGCGCAGGGTCGCGCGGTGGCCTGGCGACTCTATGAGCGCTACGACCTCAGCGACTTGCCGGATGTGCAACGCCCCACGTACGCCGCGCTCGCTGCAGAGACCGGTGAACCCGTCACCCAAGTGACGAACCATCTGCATTGGGTGCGCAAGCGCATGCGCGAGCACGTGCTCGCGACGGTGCGCGCGCTGACGGCCGACGACACGGAGTATCGTGCCGAGGTGCGCGCACTCACCGGGACGGATCCGACATGAACGAGCGATCCCTCGGCGACCATGCGCTGTCACGCCTTCGCTCTCAACTCGCGGCGCCGGCGCTGGTTGCCGAGCGGTACGAGTTGCGCGAACCCCTCGGCCGAGGCGGGATGGGCGAAGTGCATCGCGCGTACGATCGTCATCTCGAGCGCGAGGTGGCCATCAAACTGCTGGCGACCGAACTCGCTTCGCCGGAAGTCGCCGCGCGTCTGCATCGCGAGTCCCGAGTGCTCGCGCGCCTGGAACATCCGGGCATCGTGCCGGTGTACGACGCCGGCGTGCTCGACGATGGGCGCGTGTACTATGTGATGCGTCTGGTGGATGGCGTGCGGCTCGACGTGTACGCGCGAGATGCGCGGACGCGGGGCATCACCCGTGGCGACCTCCTGCGTACGGTGCTGCGGATCGCCGAGGCGGTCGGGTTCGCGCACGAGCGCGGCGTGGTGCATCGGGATCTCAAGCCGAGCAACGTGATGATCGGACCGTTCGGCGAGGTCCTGGTGCTCGATTGGGGTGTCGCGACGACACTCGGCGCACGCGGCAGCGCAGCGGGGACGCCAGGGTTCATCGCCCCCGAAGCCGCGCGCGGTGACGCGCCGGTGGATGTGCGCGCCGATGTGTACTCCCTCGGCGTGCTGCTGGGCGAACTACTCGCGGCACATGAAGAACCGGTCGGGAGACCCCTGGCATCACTCGTTGCGTCCGCGACCGCCGCAGACCCTGCTGCGCGCTACTCCTCGATGGCTGCACTCGCGGCGGACCTCCGGCGTTGGCTCGATGGCGAGCCGGTCTCGGCGCATCGCGAGAGCCTGTCCGAGCGGGTCGGCCGCTTCGTGCACCGCCATCAGGTCGCCATCCTCCTCTTGCTGGGCTACGCGATTGTGCGGAGTTTCATCTTCGTCCGTCGCGGCCTCTAAAGGACGAGCGAGCGGACGGCTAACGGGAGTCGAGCGCGATCGACTTCATCGTTCGGACGCTCAGCTTCCCCCCTTCGGTCGCGTGCGCGGCCATCTTCGCTGAGGATTCGATGAACAAACCACTGCTGGGCTTGCTGCTGGGCGCCGTGCTCGGTGCGTTGGACGGGCTCTCGGCCCTGGTCTCGGCGCCGGAGACGGCGCCAGGCATCATGGGCATCGTGATCGGGTCGATGGGAAAGGGACTTGTCGCCGGCCTCATCATCGGCTTCTTCGCGCGGAAGGTGAACAACCTCGCGGGCGGCATCATCTTCGGCCTCTTGATGGGTGCGCTGTTCGCCTACCCGATCGCAATTCAGCAAATGCCGCCCAACAACGACGTGTACTTCTGGGAGATCCTCATTCCCGGATCGATCGTCGGGCTGATCGTCGGCTTCGTGACGCAGCGGTACGGCGTACGTCCCGTGGCGAAGGCATAGGAGCGCGCCATGGCCGACCCCAATGCCGACACGGAGACCATGATCCGCAACCTCAAGGAGAAGACCGGAAAGGACCTTGAGGCATGGAAGAAGCTCGCGAAGGCGAGTGGCGAGACCAAACACGGGAAGATCGTCGCGAACCTCAAGGCCGAGCATGGCCTCGGGCATGGCTATGCCAACCTCGTGGCGCACATGTTCCTCGACACGGGTGCGATCAACGCTGAGTCGGGCGATCTCATCGCCGAGCAGTATGGGGGAACGAAGGCGGCGCTCAAACCGTGGTACGACTCGCTCGCGAAGCAGATCAAGGCTTTCGGCACGGACGTGGAGTTCGCGCCGAAGAAGGCCTATGTGAGTCTGCGGCGGAGCAAGCAGTTCGGGTTGATCCAGCCGAGCACTGCGACGCGGATGGATGTCGGGTTGGTACTGAAGGGTGTCGCACCAAGCGGACGGCTCGAGGCGGCCGGGAGTTGGAATGCGATGTGCACGCACCGGGTGCGGGTTGAGGACGCGAAGCAGATCAACAAGGAGTTGCTCGGCTGGTTGAGGCAAGCGTACGACGCCGGCTGACTTCCGAGTCGCGCTTGGATCTTCGTCCGACTCTGAGAGCGGTGCGAGTGTAGCTTTCGGGAATGCCCACTCGCTCCGCCTCTGAGACACCTCCTGCGGGGTTCGCCTCGCTCGCCATGGACGAGCGCGTGCTCGCCCAACTCGCCGTACTCGGCTACGAAGAACCCACGCCGATCCAACGCGCCGCCATCCCGCCGCTCTTGGCCGCGCGCGATGTGCTCGCGCAGGCTGCGACCGGCACCGGCAAGACCGCCGCATTCGCGCTCCCGTTGCTGCACCGCATCGACCCCTCGCTCCCGCCGCGTGAACGCACGGCCGCGTTGGTGCTCGTGCCCACGCGCGAGCTCGCCATGCAGGTCGCCGAGGCCATCCACCGGTACGGTAAGGGTCTCGGCGCCGTCGCCATACCGATCTACGGCGGCGCGTCGATGGAAGGGCAGATCCGTTCGCTCAAGCGCGGCGCTGATGTGATCATCGCGACACCGGGACGCGCACTCGACCACATCCGTCGCAAGACGGTGCACCTCGGCTCTGTGAAGACCGTCATCCTCGACGAAGCCGATGAGATGCTCGACATGGGCTTCGCCGAGGACCTCGAAGCCATCCTCGCCGCGACGCCGAAAGAGAAGCAGGTTGCGTTGTTTTCGGCGACGTTGGCGCCGCGTATTCGTGCCATCGCCCAGTCACACCTGCGCGACCCTGAAGTCATCCGGATCGACGCGGTGAAGGTCGCACCCGGAGCGACCGCCAAGGTACGTCAGGTCGCGTATCTCGTGCCGCGCGCACACAAGATGGTCGCGCTCGGACGCATCCTCGACGTGGAGCAGCCGAAGAGCGCGATCGTGTTCTGCCGCACGCGCACCGAGGTGGATGAACTCACCGAGACGCTCAATGGTCGCGGGTTCCATGCCGATGCCCTGCACGGCGGTCTCTCGCAGGAACAGCGCGACCGCGTGATGAAACGCTTCCGTGCGCACACGTCGGAGCTGCTCATCGCCACGGACGTCGCGGCCCGTGGACTGGACGTGCAGCACGTTTCGCACGTGGTGAACTACGACGTCCCCAATGCCGCCGAGGCGTATGTCCATCGCATCGGTCGTACGGGTCGTGCGGGGCGCAGTGGTGTGGCGATCACGCTCGCCGAACCGCGCGAACATCGCATGCTCAAGAATTTCGAGCGCGTGACCGGTGCGGCGATCGAGACCCTCGCGGTCCCGACGGTCGCCGATCTCAAGGCGCGCCGACTCGAACTCGCGCAGACTGCACTGCGCGAAGTGATCCTCGGTGGGGAACTGGACCCGTGGCGCAGTGTCGTCGCGGCGCTCGCGGATGAGTTCGAACTAATGGACATCGCGGCTGCCGCACTGAAGCAGGCCGGCGGTGAGGAGAAGGAAGAGGCCGAGATCGCCATTCCCGCCGCGCGCGAGAAACACCCCGCGCGCGAGCGCGAAGCGCTCCGAGCCGAACGGAAGTCGGGGTCGGCCTCGTCCAGCGCCAAACCTGCGTACGCTGCCAAGGGCCCGAAGGCTGCGGGCGCAAAGGGACCGCGGGTTGCGCCTGGACATGCCTTCGCCAAGCTCTATGTCGGTGCCGGACGCAAGCTCAAGATCCGCCCGGGCGATCTGGTGGGTGCTATCGCCAACGAGATGGGACTCGACGCCAGCTCGATCGGTGCGATCCAGATCTGGGACCGGCATTCGATCGTCGAAGTGCCGGAGACGCTCGCCGATGACATCGTGGCGACGCTGTCGGCGACCACCATCAAGGGCAAGAAGATCCAGGTACGTCGCGACCGATCGAATATGTGAGCGCGAAACGAGAACGCGGCGCGCCGAACCCTTCGGCGCGCCGCGTTCTCGTTTCTGCTCGCGACTACTTCGGCGCGCGCAGTGACGCCGTGAGCGGCCGCTGCAGCACGATGATCATGAGCGAGTCGAATCCCACGGCGTCCGCGGTCCCCGGCGTCAGCGGATTCATCGACGCGGGACGCACCGCCACGGTATGCGACGGGTCGCTCGCCACGACCGTCCCGTATCGCATCGCCGCGGAGTCCGCACCCATCGCCATCCATTGGGTGCTGCCGAACACGCGGATCTCCAGCAACGCGGGTTCGGTGACGACGGTCGAGTCGGCCTTGAGGTACCGCAGCGCGAGCTGGCGCTGCAGGCCGGCTACCGGCGCGGTGATCGAGTCGCTGACGCGATACCGACCGGCCCACATCGGCGGCAGGTCCACGCCCACCCCGCTCACGGTGTCAGTGAAGACATGTCCGAGCGGGCGGTCCGTGGTCGCGGCGGCCTCCGGCTTGGTGCCGCAGGCGGCAGCGAGCAGGGCGGCAAGCACGGTTGCCAGACGGGCGGGGCGGGTGAGTGCGGCGGGGGAAAGCACCATCGAGTCGGACTCCGGAGAAAGGTCGTACTGTATGGACGAGCGCCCCCCGGCTCTCGGCACCCCCCAACGCTTTCCGGGAGGGTGGTGTCCAACCCCCCGAGACTGATGACCACCCCAGCCATCGCCCTTCACGCCCCGGACGCGGGGCCACCCGAGTGGACCCTGATCACCCAGATCATCGCTGGGGATCGGTCGGCTGCGCGGACGCTGTACGACCGCCATGCGCGGCGTGTGCATCGGTTGGTCTTTCGCATCTGCGGGGACGAGGAGTTGGCGTGTGACCTCGTGCAGGACGTGTTCATCCGGGCGTTCGGACAGCTGGCCAGCTTCCGCGGCGACTCGGCATTCACCACCTGGCTGCATCGGATCGCGGTGACGACCGCGCTCAATCAGATGCGGAAGGTCAAACGGATCCGCTCGCACGAGGAAGCGTTGGGGGAGGAGGACATCCATGCGGCGCCGAGTCGCGAGGCCGATCCCGATCTCAAGGCGCGACTCCACGCGGCGATCGACGCACTGCCGGAAGGGCTGCGCATGACGGTGGTGTTGCATGACGTCGAAGGCTACACGCACGGTGAGATCGGCGAGATGCTCGGCATCGCCGAGGGAACGAGTAAGGCTCGATTGTTCGAAGCACGCGGACGACTCCGCGTCGCTCTGGCAGATTTCGCGTGACAAGGACGAACCGATGACCGACGAACAGATGCAGGAACTCCTCCGTGAGGCGAAGGACAGCTACCGGGTCCCCGCTGAGCCACCGATCGCGGCGATGTGGGCGCGCATCGAGCGCGAGTCGTTCGATGCGCCGGCTCAAGTGCCGGTGGTGTACGGGAACAGCCGCGGACTCGAGATCCCGAGTCTCCGCGCCCACGGCATGCGTCGCTGGCTGGCGCCGGCTGCCGGCATCGCCGCGACCCTGTTGGTGGGGATCGGCATCGGCCGCGTCAGCAAGGAGTCCACGAACGGCACCACGTTGCCGCCGGTCGTCGAGGCGGCGCCGAGTGCCGCCATGGCCTTGCCGAGCGACCCCCTGCTGCGCGCGACCTCGGAGTATCTCGCACAGACCGTCGCGTTGCTCGCGTCGTTGCCGCGCGACTCGGTCGGACAGCGGCTTACCGCTGACATGAAGTTCGTCGCCGATGCCCGCGCACTGTTGGGCACGACGCGACTGTTGATGGACTCCCCCGCCGCCACCGATCCGCGCATGCGGGACCTGTTCCAGGACCTCGAGCTCGTGCTGGCTCAGGTCGCCCAACTGCGCACGGCGCCTCGCGCCCAGGAACTGACTTTCATCGCCGAGGCGATGAGCGAACGTGATGTGGTGCCGCGTCTGCGCACCGTCGCCGCGTCGTATACCGCCTCCGGCTACTGAGGACCATCGTATGTCGCTTCGCTTCTCATGGATTCCCCTGTTCGTCGTGATCCCCGCGCTCGTCGAGGCACAGCAAGCGCCCGCCGCTCCAAGCCCGCACAGCGCGCCCCGCGCCCAGAGCGCACCGAGCGTGTCGGCACTGAACCTCGCCCAGACACTCGCTGCAGCACCGCGCGCGTGGGGCGGTGACGCGCGCTATCCACAGGACCCCGCCGACTCGCTGTATCGCGAAGCGCGGACGCAGCTGAATCGCGGTGAGTGGCGGAAGTCGGCGACGCTGTTCGCGCAGGTCACCAACCGCACACCCGCCTCGGCGTATGCGGCGGACGCGCTCTACTGGCAGGCGTTCGCACTGTATCGGATCGGCGGCATGCAAGAGCTGCGCGACGCACTCGCGGCGCTCGACGCGCGGAAATCGCGCTTCCCGCGTGCCGGAAACGCCGACGAAGCCGAATCACTCGGCACGCGTATCATCGGTGCGCTGGCACAGCGCGGGGATGCGAGTGCGCAGACACGGCTGCGGAGCCAGGCGACCGCCGCCGCGAGCGCCTGTGACAGCGAGGAGATCAGCGTGCGCTCGTCCGCGCTGAGCACACTCATGCGCAGCAACCCCGAGGCCGCCGGTCCGCTGCTCGTGCGAGTGCTGGAGCGTCGGGACGACTGTTCAGTGTCGCTGCGCAAGAGCGCGGTGATGATGATCGGCACCAAGGGTGACGCCGCATCGAAGGCCAAGCTCGGTGACGTGGCCAAGAGCGATCCCTCGGAGTCGGTACGTTCCGACGCGATCAGCTACTTGGCGCGGATCTCGGGCGATGAGATCGTGGCCACCCTCGATGCGGTGATCCGCAACGACCAGTCGCTCGAAGTGCAACGTGCCGCGGTGCGCGCACTCGGCTCACACGAGAGTGCGAAGGCGAATGCGGCGATCCGTGCGCTGGTCGAGCGATCGAGTGCGCCGGAGCAGCTGCGGCTCGATGCGATCGGGACGTTCGAGGATGGGACGCGACTCGCGTTCGCATGCGCCGGCACCTGCGACGCACAGCTCCTCGACGCCGCACGGTTCGAGCAGTCCAGGGTGACCGGACAATCGAGCGGGAGGTTCCTGACGCCCGTCGCCCCGGTGGCGCCTGTGCCAGCGGTCCCGCCGCTGCCACCGGTTGCGCCGGTGCCATCGGTGTCAAGCGTCTACACGACCTCACCCGGCGCGACCGCGTACGCTGTGAGCGGTGATGGTTTCTCGTACAGCACGAACTACTCCCGCGGAGGCAAGACCATCTCGCCGGAGGACGCAGTCTGGCTCCGCGGCGTCTATCCGCGTCTCGAGACGGCTCGTCTCAAGACCCGAGCGGTCTCCGTGCTCGCCCGGGCCAAGGATGAAGCCACGATCAACTGGTTGATGGGCATGGTCACACGCGAGGAGGAATCGAGCGACGTTCGCGCGTCCATCCTCTCACGCATGGGCGACGATCTCCCGATCGCGCAGCTCAGTCGCCTATATGATGGAGCCGCGACGCGTCAGGTACGCGAGCAGATCGTCTCAGTGCTCGGCCGCCGCAAGGATCCGGAAGCGACGGACAAGCTCATCGAGATCGTACGCACGGGGACCGATCCGCAGTTGCGCCGTTCGGCGATCTCCGCCTTGACGTCCAAGAAGGATCCGCGCACGACGCAGCTGCTCCTCGAGCTCGTCGACCGGTGACGCCGAGTGCGATGGGCCTCATCGCGCTGCTCGCGAGCGCGGCGGTCGCGGGCAGCGCCTGTGCGCAGGGGAACGCGCTCGATCGTCGGGTGACCGCAGTCGCGGACGGACAGGTCGAGCTGCATTTCGACGCTCGCGCCGACGTGTGTGGCGACGGCATGAGCTGGTATCGCATGGGTGGCGACAGTTGGTACGGCACGTACACGCAGTTCAACGACGGTCCCGGGCGCGGGGACTGCGCGGCGGGACCGGTCCGGCTTCTCGTGACGCTCATCGGCCGCGAGATCGTGCGGGTGCAGCCGTTCGTCGGGCCACTGCAACACCGCGACGGCGCGACTGACCTTGGTGCAGTACCCGATCGCGACGCCGCGTCCTGGCTGCTCTCGCTCGCTCAGAAACTCGATGGTCGAGCGGCGCGCGACGCGATCGCAGCGGCCGCGCTCGCGAAGGATGGCGCCGCCGCCGACGCGTTCCTTGTGGTCGCGCGGGACGAGGATCGTGCACGCGAGACCCGTCGCAGCGCCATCAACGTGCTCGGCCGGCTCAGTGCTGGCGGCGGCATCACCGCTCTCATGCAGGTCGCGGATCAACGGACCGATGCATGGTTGAGTGCCGAAGCCACCCGCACCTTGAGCCGGAGCAGAGACCCGCGTGCCCGCGCCTGGTGGCGCACCGTGGTCGCCGACGCGAAACGATCGGATGAACAGCGAGCCGCGGCCGTTGCCGGACTCGGTGGCGATCTCGCGACCGCAGCGGATGTCGCGCTGATACGCGACAGCTACGGCACGTTCGAGACGCAGCAACAGAAAGAAGCGGTGTTGAGTGCCGTCTCATCGGTCGGCGGTCGCACGAACGCCGAGTGGCTGATGCGCATCGCGGTCGACGAGAAGGAGATGCCTGCTGTCCGTCGTCGCGCCGTCTCACTTGCAGAGCGCGCCGGAGCTTCAGGCACGGCACTGAGTGCGCTGTATGATCGCGTGGGCGACACCGACACACGCGGAGCGGTCATCACGGCACTCAGTCAGGAAGGCTCACGCCCCGCACGCGAGAAGCTGATGTCGATCGCCAAGTCGACGGAGGCACCGACCACACGTCGTCGCGCGATCGCCGCGCTGGAGAAGTTCGAATCGGCGGACGTGAGCGAACTCCTGACGAGCCTGACCCTGCCCCGTCCGTAGCCTTTGCCATCCCCCATCAACCGTCCACCATCCCCGCCGATCAGTACTTCGCGAACACCGACCGCGCACCCTTGGCCGTGAACGCGACGACATCGTAGCGCTGATAGTCCTTCGGCGATCCCTGCTCCATGCCCGGTGAACCGATCGGCATCCCTGGCACCGCGATCCCTCGGATCGCAGGCTTGGTGCTCAGCATGCGCTTCACCTCCTTCGCCGGGACATGCCCCTCGACCAGGTAGTTGCCCACCACCACGGTGTGGCAGGACTCCAGGTCGGAGGGCACACCCATCTCACGCTTCACGCCGGCCAGGTCGTTGGTGTCGACCGTGCGCACGGTGAATCCTGCTGCGCGTGCGTGGTCGACCCAGTTCTTGCAGCACCCACAGCTGGCACTCTTGTAGACGGTCATCGGTGGCAGCGCGCCCTGCGCCAAGAGGTCCGGCGCTACGGCGGCCACGGCGACCGCACCGAGCGCGCGGGAGAAGAACTGTCGACGATCCATTGGGACGCTCCTACTTGGCGAGGCCCGTGAGGGCGGTGACGATCAACAGTGCGAGCTGCGGACCCTTGTACGAGTCGGGCAGTTCGGTGTACGACTCTTCCGTGCCGTGTGCGCCGGTGGAACGCCCACCGCCGTTGATGGTGATCGCGGGGATCCCCATCGCGATCGGCAGGTTGGCATCGGTGCTCGAGGCCATCGTCGCCGGTAGCCAGCCAATCGCTTCGACGGCCGCCCACGCCGTCTTCACGATCGGCGCGTCATCCGACTGACCGCCGGTGGGGCGGATGCCGATGGTGTCGTATTTCACCGTGATCGGTGCGCGCGAGTTGGGCCAGCGCGCGATCTCCTCCGCGACGCCAGCGGCGATGGCCGCGCGGATCTTCTGGTCGACGTCCGCGAGTGCCTCTGCGTTCTCCGAGCGCATGTCGACGTCCATCTGCGCGAGTGGCGTGATGGTGTTCACGCTCGTCCCACCACGCACGATGCCGACGTTGAACGTGGTGCGCGGCGTGGTCGGCGTCCTGATGTCGGAGATCTTGGCGATCGCGCGGCCCATGGCGTGCATCGGGTTGGTCATGCCGAACGCTCCGTAGCTGTGTCCGCCCGGGCCCTCGAATGACACGGTGTAGCGGTGGCTGCCCACCGCACGCGAGGTGATCGCACCGCCGCCCGCCCCGTCGACCGAGATGAAGTAGTTCACCTGCCCGAGGAACTCCTTCGTAAGCAGATGACGCACGCCGCGCAGGTTGCCCGGTCCCTCTTCGCCCACGTTACCGACGAGCAACAAGCGCCCGCGGGGTACGATGTTCTGCTCCTTGAGCACCCGTGCGAGCGTGAGGACCACCGCCACGCCGCGGCAATCGTCACCGATGCCGGGGCCCGCGATCCTGTCGCCAGTGCGTGTGGTCTTCACATCGGTTCCTTCGGGGAACACGGTATCGAGGTGCCCTGCGATCATCACCGTCGGGCCATCGCCTTTGCCAAGCGACGAGATGACATTGCCCTCGGCGTCGATTCGCGTGTCGGTATAGCCGAAGCTCTGCATGCGCCGCTTGAACTCCTCGGCGCGCGCCTGCTCCTTGAACGGTGGCGCCGGGATCTCACAGATGGAGATCTGCTGCGCGAGGGTCCACGCCTGCAGAGTGGGCATCACGTCCATCGCGCGCTTGATGGCGGGATCCTGGAGCAGCAACGGGGCTGCTTGCGAGCTCAGCGCAGCCGGAACCGCGAACGGCGAAGCGATCGTGGTCGCCAAGAGCAACCGGCGGGCCAGATCGCGGGCGGGGATGTGCAGTCGATTCGGGAGGGGCATATTCCAAATGTACCCCAGACTCCCCATGACCGACCATCCTTGGTTGCCCAGCTACGACGCGCACGTCCCGGCGACGCTGGCACCGTACCCGAAGACGACGCTGATCGAGACGTTGGCGAGCACGCTGGCCCTGCGGCCGGACGCGCCCTGCATCGTCTTCAAGGGACGCACCCTCTCCTGGCGGGATCTCGCCGACGAGAGCGATGCGACCGCACTGGCGCTCGCCTCCCTCGGCGTCCGTAGCGGTGACCGCGTGGCGGTGCTGCTGCCGAACTGCCCGCAGTTCCTCATCGTCGAGTTCGCCGTCTGGAAGCTCGGGGCGACGCTGGTGCCGCTCAATCCGATCTACTCTGCCGACGAGCTTGTCGGGCCGCTGGAGTCGACGCGCCCGCGGCTCATCGTCACGCTCAGCACGTTCTATGAACGTGTGAAGGAGGTGCAGCGCACGGTGCCGCTCGAGCGCGTGATCCTCACGAGCATCAAGGAGTGGCTGCCGTTCCATCTGCGCCTCGCGTTCACCCTGCTCGCCGAGAAGAAGGGCGGGCATCGCCCTGTCGCGCGCGACGGCGATCCGTGGCTGCCCGCGATTGTGGCGCGCCATCGTGGCCAACGTCCCGACCCCGCGCTTGCGGCGACGCCGGACGACGATGCCATGCTGCTGATGAGCGGCGGCACCACCGGAACGCCCAAGGCGGTCCGTGTGCATCATGCGGCGATGACGATCACCGGGGCACAGGTGCGGGCCTGGCTGGGTGCGGTGCTGCCGGAGTGGGAGGCGTCGTTCTGTCTGCCGCTGCCACTCTTCCATTCGTTCGGTGCCATCGCGGTGCAGGCGGCGTGTTTCGCCGGGCGCAACCCGATCGCGTTGGTTCCCAACCCACGCGACATGGACGACCTCGTGAAGACCATCGAACGCACCAAGCCGTCGGTGTTCGCCGGCGTCCCCACACTCTACAACGCGTTGCTCGAACATCCGCGCGTGAAGGCGGGCCGCGTCGACTTCCGCTCGATGAAGATCTGCGCCTCCAGTGCCGCCCCCATGATGGCCGAGACGCATCGTCGGTTCCGCGAGGCGACAGGCGCACGCATCATCGAAGGGTACGCGCTCACCGAATCACTGATTGCCGCGACCATCTGGCCGATGAACGGGCCGGAGAAGATCGGCTCCGTCGGCACGCCGCTGCCCGACGTCATCGTGAAGATCGTCGATGCCGACGATCCGACGCGCACGCTGCCTTCGGGCGAAGTGGGCGAGATCCTGCTGCACGGCCCGCAGATCATGCGTGGGTACTACAACGCGCCCGATGGGACCGACCAGATGGTGCATACCGCTGCGGACGGTCGCCCCTGGCTCCACACCGCCGACCTCGGCTATCTCGACGCCGACGGCTACTTGTTCATCGTGGATCGCAAGAAGGACCTCATCAAGATGGGCGGCATGCAGGTATGGCCGCGGGAGATCGAGGAGGTACTCGCCAAACATCCGGACGTGCATGAGGTGGGCGTCCGTGGATTCCCTGACGTCCAGCGCGGAGAGATCGCGGTCGCGTTCGTGGTGCCGCGTGCCGGCGCGCCGGCGGATGCGGCCGCGTTGCGGGCGTTCTGCAAGGAACACCTCGCGCCGTACAAGGTCCCGGCGCGCGTGGTGTTCAAGACCGAACTCCCCAAGTCGCTCATCGGGAAAGTCCTGCGTCGCTTGCTCACCGAGGACGCTGCGGCCTCGTGACCCGACTGATCTGTCTGCTAGCGCTGTTCGTGGTCGCATGTCGTTCTGCGACCACCGATGGTGTGCACGACCAGCGGCGCGCACCGGTCCCCGCCGCTGGGCAACGTGTGGTGCTCATCGGACTCGACGGGTTCCGCTGGGACTACGTCGATCGCCCTGGCGCGGTGAACATCCGGGCCCTTGCTGCACGTGGGGTGCGTGCCGAGCGCATGATCCCCGCGTTCCCGTCCAAGACGTTCCCCAATCACTACACGCTGGTCACCGGTCTCACGCCGGAGCACCACGGGATCGTCGCGAACAACATGCGCGACGCCGAGCTCGGAGGATTCACTCAGGGCGACACGTTTGCGCAGTGGGATGCGCGCTGGTGGGGTGGCGAGCCCATCTGGGTCACCGCCGAGCGACAGGGGCGGCGCGCGGCGTCGTACTTCTGGCCGGGATCCGAAGCGCCGGTGGGTGGCAAGCGGATCACGTGGTGGACGCGCTACGACAATGATCGTCCGCACGAGGCACGGGTGCGGGGCGTCCTCGAGTGGCTCGCGCTCCCTGCCGACTCGGCACCGGCGTTCATCGCACTCTACTTCTCAGCGACGGACAATGCTGGCCACGACTTCGGCCCGATGGCCGCGCAGACCGACACGGCGATCGCGCGCGTGGACTCGGCCGTGGGCGCCGTGGTCGATGGCATCGCGCGACTCGGGCTCACCGACGTCGTGAACGTCATCATCGTCGCCGACCACGGCATGACCGAGATCGCCAGCGAACGTGTGATCGTACTCGATGACTATCTCGACGTGACTGCAGTGGATGTGATCGACTGGACGCCAGTCGCCGCCATCCAACCACGGGCGGGCGACGAAGAGCGGGTGTATCGCGCGCTGCGCGACCGACATCCGCACCTGCAGGTGTATCGCAAGGGCGAAGTGCCGGCGCGGTATCACTTCAATGCGCATCCCCGCATCACGCCGATCGTCGCGGTGGCAGACGAAGGGTGGACGATCACTTCGCGCGCGCGTTTGGCACGCCTGCGTCCCCCCGGCGTGGTGACCGGAGGGACGCATGGCTATGACCCTGGCCTGAGCTCCATGGGCGCCGTGTTCGTCGCTGCGGGGCCAGGACTCGCGCGAGGCAGGAAGGTCGCGTCATTCCGCAACATCCACGTGTATCCGCTCATGGCCCATCTGCTCGGGCTGAGGCCCGCGCAGACCGATGGATCATTGGATTCGGTGCGGCACTTCCTTCGGCGCTGACCGTCGTCGCCGGCGTCAGATCGGATCGATCTCGCGGACTTCGATACGACCGCCCAACGCGAGATGCGGGCAGTCGGCGGCGAGCGTGGTGATCTCGGCGTAGTCCGCGGCTTCGATCACGAAGTAGCCGCCCACGACTTCCTTCGCTTCGGCGTACGGACCGTCGCGCACCGTGTACTTGCCTTTCACCAAGGACAGGTGCTTGCCCCCCTCGTCCTTGAGCTTGTCGCCGCCGACGAGTCGGCCGGCCTGCGCCATCCGATCGCTCCACGCGCCGTACTCCGCGATGATCCGCTGCATGTCGGCGGGGGACAGGGTGCCGAGCGCGGGCATGTTGTCGTGCAGGATCAGCATGAACTTCGCCATCGATTCATCTCCTGAATGGGGATTCGTCGGCGACCGTTCGCCGGCGATGACCTATGACGGGCGGGATGCGCCGGAATCGACATCGGCCGGAGGGGCGAGATGATCGGCAGTCATAACGCGTTGCTGTATATGGCGTTGGACAGGGGAGGAGCGGGTGAACCGTTCGGCAGACTGCCACGCTGCACGCGCCTCTTCCCGCCGATCGAGCGCGTCGAGCAGGTCCGCGCGCACCGCATGATACAGATACGTCCGGGTGATCGGGTCGCGCTTGGGGATCTTCGCGAACTCCTGCCACGCGGCCGCCGCGTCACGCATCATGCGCACAGCGACCACCCGATTGAGCGCAACGATCGACGACGGATGCACTGCCATCAGACGGTCGTACACCAAGACGATGCTCGGCCAGTCGGTCGCGTCCCAGCTCGGTGCGATCACATGCAGCGACGCGATCTGCGCTTCGAGATGATACGGCGAGAGCGCCGCGCCGCTGGCGGCCGCATCGAGATGACGGAAACCGCGCGCGACGAGCCCCCGGTCCCATTGTGTGCGATCCTGATCGGCGAGACGACGCAGCGACCCATCGTCCGTGGTCCGCGCGGGGAAGCGGGCCGCGTGGAAACAGAACAGCGCCGCGAGGGCGTACGCCGCTGGCGTTCGCGTCTGTTCGTGTCGCAGCAGCCGTTCCACGAGCCGCAGCGCCTCGGCGGCGAGCTCCAGCCGGACGAGGTCGGTGCCTTCATGCGCCGTGTGCGCTTCGTTGAACATGACGTAGAGGACGTCGAGCACCGAACGCAGCCGTTCCTCGAGCGCGGTGCCGTCCGGCATCTCGAACGTGACGTTCGCGTCGCGCAAGGCACGCTTGGCGCGGACGAGTCGCTGCGCGATCGCCGTCTCCTCCGCGAGGAAAGCACGGGCGATCTCTCCGACACTGAACCCGCTGACTGTCTTCAGCGTGAGTGCCACCCGCGAATCATCCGAGACGACGGGATGACAGCAAAGGAGGATCATGCGCAGCCGGTCGTCGGCGAACGGGTCATCGGCCGCGTGTTCGGCGGCGTTCGCGAGGAGGGCTTCGTGAGCGTCGAGCGATCCGGCGGCCGCATCGAGTTCCGCCGTGATCGCTGAGGCTCGCGCGGCGAACGAGTGGTCGCGGCGCAGCACGTCGAGCGCGCGCCGGCGCGCCACCTGCAACAGCCACGCGGAGGGGTTCTCCGGCACGCCGCGCCGTGGCCAACTACCGAGTGCGGCGATGAACGCCTCCTGCGTCACGTCCTCAGCAAGTGCGACGTGCGCAGGGCCAAGAAGGCGGGTGAGCAATGCGATGAGTCGCCCCGATTCCTCGCGGAAGAGGCGCTCGACCAGCGGCGAGAGCGACGGGTCGCTCAGAACTCGCGCCGCTTCATCTCCTTGAACAACCGTTCGCTTTCTTGAGCCGCGTCGTCGGTCACGCGCTGTGGAGCGGTCTTGTCGTAGGTCTTGGCCTCGAGGTTCCGCGGTTTCGCCTGCTTCTGGATCTTCTTCACGAGATTCTGGATCGACTTGTCGTCCAGTCCTGACATAGGTCGCCCTCCGGGCGTCGGCGTGTCCCTCAATGGTACCCCGAAACCCCGTCCGCCGCACCCGGGAGAGGTTTCAAGACGGTTCCGACACACTGTCCGGACATCCGGCATTGCGCCCCGCTGCCCCATCGCCATACTTGGAACGACACCCGGCGTTCCTCAAGGACGTGTTCATGGACGCGAATCGCAAACCGCGCGATGACGAGATCGATGTCTTCGGCTTGTCTCACGTGGGCAAGGTGCGCCCGGTCAACCAGGACCAGTTCCTGCTCGCCACCGTGCATAAGCGATTGGAGGTGCTGCAGACCTCCTTGGCCGTGATGGATCGTTTGCCGGTGGGGGAGAGTCGGGTGGCCTTCCTGGCCATGGTGGCGGACGGGGTGGGTGGCGGCGTTGGTGGCGAACGGGCCAGCGCCACGGCACTCGAAGTCGTGACGGAATACGTCACGTCGAGCAGTGCCTGCTTCCTGCATGCCGACTCTTCGGAGTCGCAGTTCATCGAGACGCTGCAAGCGGCGGCGCTGCACTCGCATGATGTGGTGAAGTCGCGCGCCCGCACCGAGGCCGGGGGCGCCTCGATGGCGACCACGCTCACGCTCTGGATCGGCGTCTGGCCGTGGTACTACCTCCTGCAAGTCGGCGATTCGCGGTACTACCTCTATCGTCAGGGACAGCTCACGCAGATCTCTCGCGATCAGACGATCGCGCAGGACCTCGTTGACCAAGGCGTACTCTCCCGCACGACCGCCGAGTCGTCGCGGCTGTCCCACGTGCTCTCGAGCGCGATCGGTGCGGACGAGGCGGTTCCGGTGGTCACGCGAATGCAGGCGTCCTGGGAGAACGTGCATCTGCTCTGCACCGACGGCCTCACCAAACACGTGCGCGACGAGCGCATCGCCGAGATCCTCGGCAGCATGAGCTCGTCGCGCCAGGCATGTGAACAGTTGCTCGCCGAGGCACTCGAGGACGGCGGCAGCGACAACATCACGATCATCGTCGGTCGCGCCGTGGAGCGCACCCCCGCGCCGTAGGCCCCGCGCGCCGACTCAGGCGGTCGCTGACGCGTCGGTCGTTGCGGCCGCCGCTGGCTTGGTCGCCGTGTCTCGGAGCAACCAGCGCACCAGCATCACCATGAGCGCGATGGGGATGATGATCTTCGCGAGCGCGATCCCCACGCTCAGCACCGTGCCCACGAGCGCCATCAAGGCACCCCCGAGCAACAAGACCACGAAGATCGGCAGACCGACGAGCATCAGGAGGATGAGCACCGGTGCGGCGAGGATGAGCAGAACCGTCAGCAGTGGGATGCCGACCGTCTTGAGCAGGAAGCCGACGGGGAGTAGCCACGCGAGCCAACTGAACGAGCGGAAGACCGTCTTGGCGAGGACGCCCTGCACGATCAAGGTCTTGAGGATGTTCCACATCGCAGCTGCTCCCGAAGGGGGTGACATCTGCCCTACGACTCACGGCGCTGCAGGTTTCCTCTTGGCGGCGTCGAGCGCCGGTAGCAGCTCGCGCGTGATCCAGACGTGTTCCGGAGCAAGCGCCAGGGCTTTCTTGAGCTCCTCACGCGCCTCGTCCACGCGATCGAGCTTCTCGAGAGCGATAGCGAGCCAGATATGGCCATCCACCCGACCCCACGTCGGCAGCGGGCTCATCGCGCGGTCGTCCGCGAACAACGCGACGGCGCGTCGGAGTTCGGGCTCCCCCTTGGCCGCTCCTCCGCCGAACGCACGCGGTGCGCTGAGGCGCGACATGCCGTTCACCAGCGCCACCCGTGGGTCGCGCGGTGCCGCCGCGACGGCTTCATCGAGGAGCTTGAAGGCGCGCGGTCCCAAGCGCACCGCCGCGAACATGCCGCTCGCCGCCACGAGTTGTCCCGTCACCGCGCCACGCAGCCCGATCGCCGGCGGACCGGCGCCGAGCTCCACCGCTTTCGCGAGCGCGCGCTCACTCTCTTGGAGCAACGGCTTGGCCTGGGGAACCTGATCGCTCAGCAACATCACGCTCGCCCGACGATGCAGCACGTAGCCGAGGTCGTAGAACACCCATGGGTCACGCGCACCTGCGGTGCTCGCGGCGACGCCACGCAGTCGCGCGGCGACCGCGTCGAGTTCCTGCCAGTCGGCGCGCACCACGGCGCGTTCGATCACCGGGCGGAGCGAGTCGAGGACGACGTGCTGCCCCCTCGATGTCCCCGGTGTCAGCAGAACCGCGGTCACCAGACCGACTATGAACGCACGGAGCGGTCGTGATGGGGGCGCGTGTAGAAGCGGCAGCATGGAGGGCAGACGGTTGACGCGGATGGTTGGACGACGGAGGCACCAAGGTCTACCCCCGTGGGAACTGCACGGTACGAACTCGGGTTCCCACGAATATGACTTCTTTACATCGCGGCCTGCCGCTCATCGCCCTCGCGCTCATCGCGTCGTGTACAACGCAGACGCCGTCGCGACGGTTGGTCCTGACCTCGACCTCGCCACAGGCGGTCGACACGGTCTCCAAGCTTGCGACGCTTCCGCTCGTTCAGGGAGACGTCAACGGTGAGCGCACGTGGTTCATGGTGACGGAATCCTCGGATTCCGCCGATGCCGTGCGTCGTGGCGTCAACTGGGCACCGCGGCTCGCGACACTTCGCGGCACACGGGCCGTGCAGCGTGCGACACTGGTGAACGGGCAGATCCGTGCCACGGGGACGGTGGACTTCTCTCCCCGCCGTGAGGTTCAGCCCTCGGAGACGGGGTTCCCGCCGCGCATCGCGACCCCGGGCTCCCGGGGCGATGCGGAGTACTCTCCGCTCTTGGAGTTCCCCGATGGCATCGTGCTCAATGCCGCGATCGTCGCCAATGCGAGTGGTACGCACGATCGTGCGGTCCTGATCGACCTCGGCTTGCGCTTCGCCACGGTACGTATCTCACGCGGCTACGGGTCGGGCCGCACCGCATGGTATACCTCCACCGACGCCAGCGACCCGGCGATCGCGGCACTCGAAGGGGCGACCTACGCCCCGCGCCTTGCGGAGGCACCCGGTCTTGCCGAGTCCGGACCGACCACGGCTCGCCTCGGGCTGCTCATCGTCGTCAACGGCCCCCGCATCGCCGACGATCCGACGACGCGACACGGCTTGCAGTCCGCACTGTTCGGCGAAGGCGACCCGTTCAGTACGCTTCAAGGCATCCCCGGCGAACGGTTCTACAGTCCGCTCTGGGACGTGCACATGGCGGAGTGGACACCTGCAGCCGTCCGCGACGCGCGGCGCGATCTCATCCTCGGCTGGAACGAAGCGATCGCCCGCGCCGAGGACGGACTGCTGCGAAGCGCCGGCGGCGCCAAGGCCAATCCTGCGTTGGCCGGCTTCTCCGCAGCAGGTGTCGTCGTGAACTGTCCTGTGCTCGCGGTCTTCTGACGGAGCCGTCGTACCGCTGCGCCATCACATCGCGGGCTTGGGGGCGGATCGCTTGAACTCCGCATCCGCGTTCCACGTGGGCCATTCACGCGAGTTCGCCAGCGCACGCGTGAAATCCAGCACGATGTTGCTCAGCTGCACGGCGCCACGCAGGTCCCAGTCGGCCCGGTACTCATCGGTCGGCAGGTGATACCGTTTGGCGATGTATTCGCCGGCCTGCATCTGGCCCCACTCGGTCGGACGCCCGACGAACCGATCGCCCGCGCCGATGCTCACTGATGGGACCCCGGCCTTGGCGAACGAGAAGTGGTCGGAGCGGTAGAAGTACCCGCGCTCCGGTGTCGCATCCGGTGAGATCGTCATCTTGCGCGGTGTGACCAATCGCTTGAGCGATGCGCCGAGTGAGCTCTTCGTGTCACCGAGCACGGTGAGATCCATCGACTCCCCGAGCAAGTTGCCGCCGTCGACGTTGAGGTTGGCGACGATCGCCTCGGTGGCTACGAGCGGGTTGAGCGCGAGGAACTCCGAGCCCAACAACCCGCTCTCCTCGGCGGTGACGAACGCGACGAGCACTGAGCGCTTCGAGCGCGTCCCCTGCGCGAGCTGTCGGGTGATGGCAAGCAGATCCGCCGTGCCCGACGCATTGTCCTCGGCGCCGTTGTAGATGGAGTCGCCGTTCACCACGGGACCGATGCCGAGGTGGTCCCAGTGCGCAGTGAGGAGGATGTGTTCGCGCTTGGCCGACGCATCGCTGCCTTCGATCAGGCCGACGACGTTCTGGCTCTCAAGGTGCTCGACCGTGTTGTCGAACGAGAGCTCCATGGTGATGCCGGTTTCGATCGGTCTGAAGTCGCGCGACTCCGCTTGCTTGCGATGCGCGGCGAGGTCGCTGCCGGCGCGCTGCAGCAGCGTGCCCGCCGCGGCCTCGGTGATCCAGCCTCGCACGCCAAGCGGGGCGGGGAGCTTTGGATCACGCGGCAACATGCGCTGTTCCTTCGCCCAACTACCGACGACCGAGGGCCAGCCGTAGCCGGCGCGCTCGGTGTTGTGGATGATCAGCATCCCCGCCGCACCGCGGCGCTCGGCTTCCTCGAACTTGTACGTCCAACGCCCGTAGTACGTCATCGCGCGACCGCCGAAGAGCGCCGGCTCTGTGGCGGGCGCCGGCGGATCGTTCACGAGTACAAGCAGGATCTTGCCACGGACGTCCACGTCCTTGAAGTCATCCCACGAGAACTCGGCGGCACGGGAGCCGTAGCCGACGAAGACGACCGGCGCCGACGCCGACGAGCGCTCCGTGCTGCTCCCGGCCCAGACGACGACGTCCTCCGGATAGCGCAGCGGCGTGGGAGAGTTGGTGCGTACGGTGGCGGAGAGGCGCAGCGACTCCTTCTTGAGTGCGACGATGTCGATGGGGACGCGCTGGAAGTAACTGCCGTTGTTCGCCGGCGTGACACCGTAGCTCTGCAACTGACTGGCGAGGTACTGCTCGGTGAGCGCGCCACCACGTGACGCGGGGCCGCGCCCTTCGAGGAGATCGCTCGAGAGGAATCGGATGTGCGCGTCGATCTCAGCGGCGGAGATCGGAATCGGGCTGGGGGCGACTGGGCGCGGTCGCGCCTGTGCGCTGGCGGTCGATGCCGCGACGCAGAGCGTCAGCAGGGACGGACGGAACGAAACGCGGAACATGGAACCTCCCAGTGGGCAGCGTGCGCGGGCAAGGTGGCGCGCGAGGTATGGGGTGCTACGACTCCCAGGCGACTGCATCCCCCACCGTCAGCACCCCATCGTCCAACACCTCCCCGAACGCTCCCCCGCGCCAGTCGGCATCCATCGCCGTGCGCAGTCCGGGCAGCGCCTCATCCATCCGTTCGCAGGGCCGCGTCTCACCGCGGATGCGCAACCGCACCCCGCCGAGTCGCAGGACGCGCCCACGCGACCCGGCGAGGTCCACGCCGCTGACCATGATGTTCGCGCGTCGCGCGGCGGGATCGATCGTGCCGCCGAGCTCCTGCATCATCGCGCTCCACTTCTCGCGTTCGATGATGGTCACCTGCCGAGTGCTCGAGCGGCAGGTGTTGCCTTCGATGCCGCGCCCGGTGGCGAAGAGCACCTCCGTGTGCGCGTCCATCACCCCGCGGTGCGCGCGCTTGGTCCAGAGGGCCTCCACACGACCGGCCACCACCGGTGCCCGATCGAGCGGATCCACGCCGAGCTTCAGCTGCGTGCTTTCCATGCCTTGTACTCCAGTGGCATGCAGGTCGCACAAGGACGATATCCCGCGGCGATCGCGGTCGCCTCGTCCGAGAAGAACACCCGCTGCTGCGAATAGCTCGTGCCCGTCCCCAACGCGCGTCGTGCAGCCTTGCAATCCAATCGGCCGTAGATACGCCGCCGGCGATGACCCCCGAGTGTCCCGGGGGTCTCGCTGGCGATCATGCTGCCATCGGCAGCGACCAACCTATAGCGCGGCAGTCAGTTCTCCATCTTGGGCTTGAGCGTCTCGCGCGTCGTCGGATAAGCGATGCCGAGCTGTTCAAGATAGCTCTTGTACTTCTTGGAGTCGTAATAGTACTTCGAGAGTTCCGGCTTGTACCGCGCCATGATCTCGGCGTTGAGCCAGATGGGCGGCTTGTCGGTGGGCGCGATGAAGGCCTGGTACTTCACGTCCTTCGTCTGCACGTCGCGGAAGTACGTCCATGCGTCGGCGACGACCGTCGGCTTCATGATGATGTCGAGCATCGTGAGCGCCTGCACCTTGGCACCGGCCACGGCACCCTTGTGCGCGATCGGCGTCGCCATGACGATGGAGTTCGCCCAGTTGTGACCTGGCGGGCCGGGGATGTTGGACGGGAAGCGCAACGTCACCGTCGGCACGTTCCACGAGACGTCACCGATGTCGTCGGAGCCTCCGCCCATGCGCTGGCTCTCGGGCACCGGTCCGCCCAGGCTGAACGTCTCGCGATTGGCCAGGCCGCCCACACGCACGCCGAGTTCGGTCTGCAGCGCCTTCGCCATCGCGATGTCGGCGTCGTCCCACTGGGGCATGCCGACGCGCTTGATGTTCTCGTACGTCACCTCGGCGATGGTCTTGTTGAAATGTCCGCTCCATCCACTGCCGACGATCATCACGGTGTCGAGTTCGACGTTGGCCATCATCGCCGCACCCTTCGCGATGCGCACCCCGGACTCGAACAGCGCCTTGGTACGTTCGTAGTCGCGCTCGCGGAAGTAGAACCAGATGCTCGCCGTGCTCGGCACGACGTTCGGCTGGTCACCACCGTCGCGGATCACGTAGTGCGAACGGGTGGGCAGCTCGTTGTGCTCGCGCTGGTACTCCCAGCCCTGGCCCATCAGCATCGCGGCGTCGAGTGCGGAGCGACCGCGCCACGGTGCACCGGCGGCGTGCGCACTGGTGCCCTGGAACTTGAAGATCGCGGAGATGAGCGCGGTCTGACCGCTCTGTCCCCACTGCACGCCGAGGTCGCTCGAGACGTGCGTGAAGAGCGCGACGTCGACGTCCTTGAACAGCCCTTCGCGCACGAGGAAGGCCTTGCCGGCCATCTGTTCCTCCGCGACACCGGGCCAGATGATGAGCGTCCCCGGCAGCTTGTCGCGGATCATGAGCTCCTTCACCACGAGCGCGGCTGCGATGTTCACGGCCTGGCCCGAGTTGTGGCCTTCGCCGTGGCCCGGCGCGCCCTCGACCTGCGGCTCGCGGAACGCGAACGCCGGCTTGTTGCTCGCCTGCGGGATCCCATCGATGTCAGAGCCAAGCGCCATCACGGGCTTCGCACCGGCTGGACTCTCCCAGCGAGCGATCCAGGCACTCGGCATGCCCGCATACCCGCGCTGCACCTTGAAGCCTTCCTTCTCGAGAAGCCCGGTGAGGTACTTCTGCGTCTCGAACTCCTGCATGCCGAGTTCGGAATACGAGAAGAGTTGATCGACGATCTCCTGGACGAGTTTCGCGCGGCCCTCGACCTTGGTGAGGGCTTCGGCCTTGAGGCGCTCGATGCGAGCCGAGTCAGGGGCCTGTGCGCGCGTGGCGGACCACGGTGCAGCGAAAAGCAACGGAAGGGCAGCAGCGAGCATCAACGCTCGACCGCGACGGACGACTGACGACATCACTCGGCTCCTCTGGTGGGGTGCGTCCCGGATACGCGCCGGTGTGTTCCGGGGTTGAAGGAAAGCGAGCAGATTTCGTCGTGATTCGCAACATCCCTCCCGCCTCCGGCGTTACAGGTCCATGAGCTTTGCCTTCCTCTCTCGACGATTCCACCGTTGGGGCGCCATCGCCATCGCGCTCCCGCTGCTCTGCGTCATCGCCACGGGGATCCTGCTTCAGGTGAAGAAGCAACTTGCGTGGGTGCAGCCTCCGGAGCAGCGGACGGAGAGCCCGGTGCCCGCGGTCGAATGGGGCCTGATCCTCGCCGCCGCCAAGGGCATTCCCGAGGGGGGCGTGACGAGCTGGGAGGACATCGAGCGCGTCGACGTCCGGCCGGGCAAGGGCATCATGAAGGTGATCACCAAGAATCACTGGGAGCTGCAGCTCGCGGTCGCCGACGGCCGGGTGCTGCAGGTGGAGTATCGGCGGTCGGACCTCATCGAGCAGATCCACGACGGCTCCTTCTTCGGCAATGTGGCGAAGCTCGGAATCTTCTTGCCGGCAGGGATCGTGCTGTTCGTACTCTGGACCACGGGCCTGTACCTCTGGCTACTGCCGTGGCTGACGCGGCGGAAGCGAACCAAGCTGGCCGAACGGCAGTCGTGAGATGTGAGAGGTGAGGTGAGAGGTCAGGCGACGCGCGGTGTTCGGCTCGCAGAGCGCCGACACACGAACCAGATTCCCCGGAGTCTCTCCACCAACGGAATCGTTCTCATGCCCGTTCGCTCTTGGCGCGCGCTCGCGCTGATCCTCGGCCTCGCGGCCGCCGCAGCACAATCTCCGCTCTCCGCGCAGCGCTCGGGCGGTCGCACTACCACCCCGAGTGAGCGTGCGGCCTACGTGCCCGGCGCCACCTGGGAGCGCCGCGCGGCGGTGGTGGCCGGACTCGACAGCGCCAAACTCGCCGACGCCATCGCGTTCGCGGTCGCCCGCGAGGCGCGCGCGCCGCGTGACATGGAAGAGAGCCACTACCGCAGCTTCGGTCGTGAGCCCTTCGGGCAGGGGATCGGACCGTTCAAACCGCGCGGTGAACCGACCGGTGTGATCCTGCGCGGCGGCTACGTGGTCGCGAGTTGGGGCGAACCCGATCGCGTGGACATGACGCACAGTGTCACCAAGAGCTTCCTCTCGGTGACGCTCGGGCTCGCATATGATCGGCGGCTCTTCACCTCGGTGCGCGACACGGTATGGAAGTCGCAGGCACCCACGTATGCGCTCCGCCTCAGCGCGCCGAGCGAACCCGGCGCCATGTACGGCCATCCGATGTTCCTCGATCCGTGGGGCACGCCGCACAATCGGAGCATCACCTGGGACGACCTGCTGCGACAGACGAGTGATTGGGAGGGGACGCTGTGGGGCAAACCCGAGTGGGCGGACCGCCCCGCGCAGAACGCCGCCGAGTGGACGACGCGCGCGCGGAAGCAGCCGGGCACAGCGTACGAGTACAATGATGTACGCGTGAACGTGCTCGCACTCGCCGCGACCAACCTGTGGCGCCGTCCGTTGCCCGAGGTGCTGCAGGAACATGTGATGGGTCCCATCGGCGCATCACGGACTTGGCGCTGGTACGGCTACGACAACTCCTGGATCACGCTCGACGGCCGCGCCGTGCAGGTCGTGAGCGGCGGCGGACACTGGGGCGGCGGCATGTTCATCAATGCCTGGGACATGGCGCGCTTCGGACTACTCACGCAGCGGCGTGGCGTGTGGGGCGAGCAGCGCATCCTGTCCGAAGACTGGGTGAAGCTGTCGCTGACGCCGACCGTGCCGGAGCCGACGTACGGCTACATGAACTGGTTCCTCAATACCGATCGCAAGTGGATGCCCAGTGCACCTCCAAGCGCGTTCGGCCACGTGGGGAACGGGACGAACCTCGTGTTCGTCGCACCGGAGCAGGATCTGGTGATCGTGGTACGTTGGATCGAGAACAACGCGATCAACGAGTTCTTGGGGAAGGTACTGGGAGCGATCACGAACGGAACGGCACGATGAAGCGGTCGGTCCTCGGTGTCGTTGTTGCTTCATTGAGCTTCGCCGCGGCACTCGGCGCGCAGGGCGCGGAGTGGACACTCCTCATCCGCAACGGCAGCGTCGTCGACGGCACCAACGCCACGCGCTACAACGCCGACATCGCCATCAAGGACGATCGCATCGTCGCGCTTTCGCGCACCCCGCTCGACGCGCGTCGCGCCGCCCGGGTGATCGACGCCAGCGGGCTGATCGTTGCGCCGGGATTCATCGACCTGCATGCGCATCTCGAACCCCTCATGCAGCGTCCCGATGCCAAGAGCCATGTCACTCAAGGCGTGACACTCGCACTTGGTGGACCCGATGGAAGTGGGCCGTACCCGCTCGGCGCGTATCTCGACAGCGCGCAGGCGACCGGACTCGGCATGAACGTCGCGTACCTCGTGGGGCACAACACCGTGCGCCGACGCGTCATGGGGACCGCGGATCGCGCGCCGACCCCGGCGGAACTGCAGCAGATGGTCGACCTCATCCGCCGGGGCATGGGCGACGGTGCGTTCGGTATCAGCACGGGGCTCCGCTATGTGCCGGGCTTCTACTCCAAGATCGACGAAGTCATCGCGCTGTCGCGCGCCGCCGCCGACTCCGGTGGCATCTACACCTCGCACCTGCGAGAAGAAGGACTCGGACTTCTCGAAGGTGTCGCCGAAGCGATCTCGATCGCGCGCGAGGCGCGGATCCCGGTGGTGCTCACGCATCACAAAGCGGTGGGGCAGCCGATGTGGGGCAAGAGCGTCGAGACGCTGCGCATGGTGGACGACGCGCGTATGGCAGGACTCGACGTGATGATCGATCAGTATCCGTATACCGCGAGTTCGACCGGACTCGCGGTGTTGATCCCGCCGTGGGCTCTCGCCGGTGGTACGCGCGAACTCGAGAAGCGCGTCGCCGACCCCGTGCTGCGCGACAGCATCGAACGCGGCATCGTGGAGTACCTCAAAACCGATCGCGGTGGCGGCGACACGCGTCGGGTGCAGTTCGGACGTGTGACATGGGATACCACACTCGAAGGCAAGACACTCTACGACTGGGCCGA
Organism: Gemmatimonadaceae bacterium; assembly: GCA_046153705.1. Classification (GTDB taxonomy): domain Bacteria; phylum Gemmatimonadota; class Gemmatimonadetes; order Gemmatimonadales; family Gemmatimonadaceae; genus Pseudogemmatithrix. The sequence continues at coordinate 853 of JBJXGK010000137.1, read as the reverse complement.
GCGTCGCGGTGTGGGGGCGTCGCTGGAGGCCGCGGCCAAGCTGGTGATCGAGGGCGAGCTCAACGGCGGTGCGTCGATGATCTATCACGTGATCTACGAAGGCGACGTGCGACGGATCATGGCGCATCCACAGACGATGATCGCATCGGACGGTCGTCTCACGGGCCCGGGCGACGGCGTGCCGCATCCGCGAGCGTACGGCACGTTCCCGCGTGTGCTTGGCGAGTATGTGCGCGTGCAGCGGGTGCTCACCCTCGAGCAGGCCGTGCACAAGATGACCGGCATGCCCGCCAAGCGATTGGGGCTACAGGGTCAACGCGGCTGTGTGGCGGTGGGATGTTTCGCGGACATCGCGGTGTTCGATGCCGACAGAGTCGGCAGCCCTGCGACGTTCGCGCAGCCGCATCAGTACGCCGTCGGCATTCCTTTCGTGATCGTCAACGGGCAAGTGGTCGTCGACAACGGACAGATGACCGCGGCTCGCCCGGGTCGCGCTCTCCGGCGGAAGTAGCCCCGCTGCATTCGCGAAAACCAAGCACCCCCCGCGATACCGTTCGGTGATCGCGAGGGGTGCTGGACTACCGCTGGTGGCGGAAGGAAACCCAGTTCGGCGCCGCCGAAGCGGCTGAGCTCCTGCTCCTTCCGTTCGATGGATGGCCCATCGACGGTGTCGCTCTTGCGAGCGACTACATCCACGGCCAGCGACCCCGTGAACGGCTCATCGGATCGAACTGCCGATGCGCGTTCCCTTCGACAGCGTCCTGCGGAAGGGACCCGTCCGCGATTCCCAGCCATCTCGCGGGCGCATGGGGAATACTCACCTTGGCCCGTTTCCCCGCAATAGAGGTTCCGA
>JBJXGK010000131.1:0-2894 GCA_046153705.1 Gemmatimonadaceae bacterium | reverse complement strand
GGGTTCCCCCTCGTCCGCGGCGACCGGCGCCGACAGCGCATCGACCCTTCTCGAGACCATCGTTGAAGAAGTCCCCGTGGGGCTGATCTACAACGGCGTCCCGCATGTGGTGATGATGGCGACGCCGTGCGATCTGGAGGACTTCGCCGTCGGCTTCAGCGTGACCGAAGGGGTGGTGACACGCGCCGATGAGATCCGCGGCGTCGAGGTGGTGCGCTACAGCAAGGGGATCGAGCTGCAGTGCACCGTCGCGCCTGAGGTGAGTGAGGCCGTGGCGGCGCGCGCGCGGCGGATGAGTGGGCGCACGGGTTGTGGGATATGTGGGGCGGAGAGTTTCGATGCGGTGATCAAGGACGTGCGACACGTAGGTGCGCGACATCTCGGTCGTGACGGCGCGCCGCACTCCGAGCAGGGACCGACGGTCCCGCCTGCGGCCATCTCGCGCGCGATGCGCGAGCTTGGCGCGGGCCAAGTGCTCAACGCCGCGACCGGAGCCGTACATGCCGCCGGCTGGGCCACGCGCGACGGGGCCGTGACCACATTGCGTGAGGATGTGGGCCGACATAACGCATTGGACAAGTTGATCGGTGCGTTGCTCTCAGCGGGGGTCGACCCCGCGAGCGGGTTCGTGGTCGTCACGAGTCGCGCGAGCTTCGAGATGGTGCAGAAGGTCACGATGCTCGGTGCGCCGATGCTCGCAGCGATCTCGGGGCCGACCGGGTTGGCGGTGCGACTCGCCGTGGAGAGTGGCCTGACCTTGGTGGGCTTCGTGCGTGAGGGCCGGATGACCGCGTATGCCCATGAGGAGCGGCTGCGCGGTTGAGGTGTGGTGACGCCCAGCCCGGCGTCAGGTAGAGAACACCCGCCGCACGTCGTCGTCCACTCGTGTCACACGTCCCGTCGCACGGTTGATCGGCACCCAGAGCGTCCGCGCCGCGGCGAGCACTTTGCGATCCCGTGCGCGGAGAATCTCCACGAATCGCTCGAACCGCACCGACTCCGCGAGCCCGACCCACGTGGATGCTATGAACGTGTCGCCGGGCAGCCCGGGTGCTTTGTAGTCGATCTCATGGCGATGCGCGACCCAGGCCAACTGCTCGAGTTGCGCCGCAGTGGCCGCCGCTTGCCAATGCGCCGTCGCGATGTCCTGCACCCAGCGCAGGTACACGACGTTGTTCACGTGGCCGAGTTCGTCGAAGTCGGCGGGCGTGGCGACGATAGGACGCTCGAAGCGTCCTGCGCTCGGGTTCTCGTCGGGAACGGACATCATACAAGTTACCATGAGGACGGTCGAGGAAACCATCGGCGCACGGCACGGTACGAAAAGGTCGACCATCAAGTAGCCACTCGGTCCCATCGGAGGGTACGATGCACATCACGCCACTGGCCTATGTCGCGTTCGGCGCAGCGTTGCTGTCCGGCATCGTCGCGTGCGGCGATTCCCCGACGCAGTATGGAGCGAACGGACCGTCGGCGTACGTCTCGCTCGTGCTCGCCTATCAGAACGGTGGTCTTGATTCTGCGGGCGCCACCGGCACGGCCACGATCAGCGATGTGCTGCTGCCGTACGGCGTGCGATACCGCGAAGTCGATGACTTCCGAATGACGCGCCGTGGTGACGTCCGGTTGTTCGACTGGGTGGAGGTGATCCCGGGCAGGAGGTCGGCGCTGGACAATACGTTCAACGTGGCGGGGAACTGGGCGCTCCGTTGGACCGGACGCGCGGGACGGCTCGGACTGCGCGATGTGCTTCCCGGCGATACGCTCGACTTCACGGTCGAAACGGGAAATCGGAGCATCGTGGCGATGCTCATCGTCCCCGGCGTGCCGCGACTCTCGCACGCGCGGGAGAACGGGCTGGATGTGGTACGCTGGAGACGTGTGCCGGGCGCCGCGTACTATGAGGTGTTCGCACCGAGCGAGTCGGACGAGATGATCTATACGTCGGATTCGTCGCTCGCGATCATCAACCGCCAGGGCCAGAGCAGCGCCCCGACGGTGCTGGCCCAGGTCCACGATCCCGGCTCCGCGCGTCGGAGGCTCAGTCCGTTCAGCTTCCCGGAATCGCAGGATGGAGTGCGATACCAGTTCACGGCCCTCACCTCCGATCGCATCACCGTCCCGCGATAGGTAGTCGTTCCCGCGCGTCTTCGGTTCCTCAGGAAGACTGGCCGGAGGGTCGCGTCCGCGTTCTATTGATGGCTCCCTTCCGTGGAGTCGGCACCTGGCTCGGGCTCGACCGCTGGTCACTCTTCTGTGTGGTTGGACGGCCGTCGCCTGCAACGGGACGGTCGACCGCTTCGCCGCCGACCGCACCGCCTACCCGCACGCCCGCGACTCCATCGGCAGCGTGCGGGAGATCTATGACGGCACGCTGACGCCGGACCTCGCCGTCCGGACGTTCCGCAACATCGACCGGCTCTTCCCCACGCGCGCGATCGTGCCGGCAGAGACGCCGCGTGCACTTCCGCCGTCCGCGCGTGCTTTCACGAGAGTCCGTGTGAAGCTCGCCGACAGCACACTGAGCGTGGAGCAGTATCTCGAGGTGAACCGCGTCGCGGCCGTGCTCGTACTGCACGAAGGGCGCATCGCCTATGAGCGCTACCGGTTCGGCAACGGCGCCCGCACACGCTGGATGTCGATGAGCGTGGCGAAGTCGGTGACCTCGACGCTGATCGGCGCGGCGCTGCGCGATGGCGCGATCGGCAGCCTCGACGACGCGGTGACACGCTATGTGCCGTCACTCACCGGCAGCGCCTACGACGGTGTCACCGTGCGCCAGGTGCTGACGATGACCTCCGGCGTGCGCTGGAGCGAACGCTATACCGACCCGACGAGTGACCGTCGCAGACTCCTCGAGGCACAGATCGCGCAGCAGCCGGGTGGTGCGCTCG
>JBJXGK010000128.1:0-65282 GCA_046153705.1 Gemmatimonadaceae bacterium | reverse complement strand
CGCGCACGGTCGCGTCGGTGAAGAACGAGCCCCACATGGTGCCCGCGCTGTTCGCCGTGAACGGAATGCCGTGGCGACCGGCCCACGCGCGCATCAGGCGCACCATCTCGGTCGCCGCCCACTCGGCCTTTTCGAACGTGCCCGGCCGCGAGAGCACATCGAGTGTCGCGATCCCGCTCGCCATCGCCACCGGGTTTCCGCTCAGCGTGCCGGCCTGGTACATCGTGCCTGAAGGCGCGACGTGTTCCATGAGGTCACGGCGTCCACCGTATGCGGCCATCGGCATCCCACCGCCGATCACCTTGCCGAGTGTGGTGAGGTCCGGCATGACCCCGAAGCGCGCCTGCGCCCCGCCCATCGCGACGCGGAAGCCCGTCATCACCTCGTCGAAGATCAACACCGCACCGTGCGCAGTGCAGAGCGTGCGAAGTCCTTGCAGGTAGCCCGCGTCCGGAGTGATGAACCCGGCGTTGCCCACCACCGGCTCGACGATCACTGCCGCGATCTTTCCGGCGTTCGCGTCGAACAGTGCGGTCAACGCGGGGAGGTCGTTGTACGGCGCGGTGAGTGTGTCCGCTGCGGTGCCGGGCGTGACGCCCGGAGAATCCGGAAGTCCGAGCGTGGCGACTCCCGAGCCCGCCTGCACGAGGAACGGATCCGCATGCCCGTGATAGCAGCCCGAGAACTTCACGAACTTCGCGCGCCCGGTCGCCGCACGCGCGAGACGGATCGCACTCATCGTCGCCTCAGTACCGCTCGAGACGAAACGCACCATCTCCATCGACGGCACCATGCGCACGATGCGTTCGGCGAGATCGGCTTCCAGTTCACACGGTGCGCCGAAGCTCATGCCCTGCGCGACCTGCCGCTGTACGGCCGCCACCACCTCGGGATGCGCATGGCCGAGGATCATCGGACCCCAGGAGAGCACGAAGTCGATATAGCGATTGCCGTCGGCGTCCCACACGTGCGGGCCGGCCGCGCGCGCGAGGAACCGGGGCGTCCCGCCGACCGAACGGAATGCGCGCACCGGACTGCTCACGCCGCCCGGCATGAGCGTCTTCGCGCGTTCGAACAGCGTCTCCGATCGTTCGGTCGAGCGTGTGTTCGTGGGCGTCATCCCTGCGGGGACAGCCATCGTGCAGCCTCTTTGGCGTAGTAAGTGATGATCTGATCGGCGCCCGCACGCCGGATCGCGAGGAGCGACTCCAACGCGGCGCGTGGTTCATCGAGCCAGCCGCGTTGTGCGGCGGCCTTCAGCATCGCGTACTCCCCGCTCACCTGATAGGCGACGAGCGGATGCGGGAAGCGGTCGCGCACCTGACGGATGATGTCGAGTGCGCTGCCGGCCGGTTTCACCATCAGCAGGTCCGCGCCCTCGAGCACGTCCAACTCCACCTCGCGCAGCGCCTCGCGTGCGTTCGCCGGATCCATCTGGTACGCGCGCCGGTCGCCGAAGCTCGGCGTGCTCTCTGCTGCGCCGCGGAACGGCCCGTAGAACGCCGAAGCATGTTTCGCTGCATAGCTGAGGATCGGCGTCTCGAGATGCCCGTGCGCGTCGAGCGCGTCGCGGATCGCGCGCACCTGGCCGTCCATCATCGCACTCGGTGCGACGATATCCGCACCGGCAGCGGCGTATGCCACCGCAGCCTCGCCGAGCAACGGCAGCGTCTCGTCGTTGTCCACCACACCCGACTCGTCGTGCACCACACCGCAGTGTCCATGCGAGGTGTACTCGCAGAGACACACGTCGGCGATCACCAGCACGTCCGGCGCGCGACGCTTGATCTCGGCGATCGCACGCGGCACCGGACCGTCCTGCGCGGAGGCGCCGGACCCGCGCGCGTCCTTGTGCCATGGGATACCGAACAGCAGCACGCTACGGATGCCGAGTGCGCGTGCCTCGTCGAGCTCCGTCGCGATGCGATCGACCGTGCGCTGTGAATGGCCCGGCATCGTCTCGATCGGCTTCTCGATCCCCTGGCCTTCGATGATGAAGAGCGGATGGATCAGGTGCCCGACATCGAGCGATGTCTCACGCACGAACTGCCGAAGTGCCGCAGTGCGTCGTGTGCGTCGCGGGCGCACGGTCGAGGCGGAGTTCGTGAGCAACACGGGATCGTCGAACATGGGATCCTCGCTCAAGTGAGCGCGGAGGGGTGGGAGAACACACGCGCGAGCGCCTCGACGAGGCCGGCATCGTCCTGTCGCTCGGCGACGGCATCGACGACGAGGCCGCATTCGCGGGCCGCTGCAGCGGTCACGGGACCGAGACAGACCACCTTCGGTCGTGACTCGGCGCTGAGTTGGTCGAGTCGGATGCCCGCCGACCCGAGCCCTTCAACGACATGGCGCACGGTGGACGCGCTCGTGAACGTCAGGGCATCCACCCGACCGTCTCGGAGCGCATCGACCACGCCGAGCAATCCGACGTCGGAGACGGTGCGGTACGCGATGGGAGCGACCACGGTCGCACCGCGCGCCACGAGGCGCTCCGGCAGTGTCATCGCCGCGAGGTCACCGTGCGGCCAGAGCACGCGGCAACCCGGTGACAGCGGCAGTTCGTCGCCGAGCACGTCGGCGATCGCGCGCGACGGCATGAACGTGACCGCGAGGCCCGCGTCGAGGAACACGCGCGCCGTCGCCGCGCCGACCACTGCGATACGGCACGCGGCCGGCCATCGCGCCGTGTCGGTGCCGGTGATGACCGCGCGCGCGCCGTTCGCGCTCGTGCAGACGATCCATTCGAATGTGGCCAGCGAGTGCAAGGCATCGCGTAGCGGCGTCGCGTCATCCGGTTCGATCACGCGGATCGCCGGTGCCGCCACGGGCGTCGCGCCCGCCCGACGCAGTGCATCGAGAAGGTCGCCGCTCTGGGCCGCGCTGCGCGTCACGACGATGCGCTTCGCAGCGAGTGGTCGATCAGTCGTCGGCACCGGCGTTGGATCCTGCGAGTTCGGCGAGCAACGCACTGCCACCGGACGAGACGAGCAGCGCGGCCACGTCCTGTCCGAGTGCCACTGCCTGCGCGCGCGGTGCGGAGCGCTGGACGCGCACGGTGCGTCCGTCGAGTGTTCCGACGACGGCCGTGAGCGTGAGCTGGTTGTTGCGCAGCGTGGAGAATCCCGCCAGCGGCGCGTTGCAGCCGGCGCCCATCGCGGCGAGGAAGGCCCGCTCCGCTTCGGCGCAGACGCGTGCATCGGGATCGTCGAGTGACGCGCAGAGCGTGCGGACTTCATCGTCTCCGCTGCGTGCTTCGATGGCCAGGATGCCCTGCGACACCGCAGGCACCATGCGATCCGCATCAAGGAACTCCGTCACCACGTGTGACCACCCGAGTCGCTCGAGGCCCGCGGCGGCCAGGACGATCGCGTCGTACTCGCCGCGGTCCAGCTTCGCGAGACGTGTGTCGACGTTGCCGCGGATGTCGAGGCAGACGAGATCCGGGCGCAGCGCCTTCAACTGGCAGGCGCGGCGCGGACTCGACGTGCCGATGCGCGCACCGATAGGGAGTTGCGCGAGCGTGCCGGCCTTGGAGACCAGCGCGTCGCGTGGGTCCGCGCGCGTGGTGAACGCCACGATCGTCATGTCGTCGGCCAGCGTGCTCGGCAGGTCTTTCGCGCTGTGCACCGCGAGACGGATACGGCCGCTACGCAACGCGTCCTCGATCTCCGCGACGAACAGCGAGTTCCGGCCGATCGCCGCCAAGGGGCGATCCTGGACGGCATCGCCGCGCGTCGTGATGCGCTCGAACTCGATCTCCAGCCCCGGATGCGTCGCCCGGAGCCGGTCACGCACATGGTTCGACTGCCACAACGCGAGCTGGCTGCCTCGCGTCCCGATCACCAACGCGCCTGGACCCACCAAAGGACACCCCCGGTCCGGTGCCGGTCCGGGTCGGGGAGCGATCCGGACCGTTGCACCATGAAGCGGGGCCGATAACGCCCCGATGTAGGCGAAGATACGGCCCACTCGCTGCTTTGTCACCTGAGGCTGTCGTGAGGGAACTCTGGAGAACACGGACAGCGTTAGCACCGAAAGACCTACCGGATCAGGTAGCCTTTCCCCGTCAGGATTTCGGGGGCTACCCGACTGATGTGTATGAGCTAGTATGGAAGCGTAGTTCCGCGGCGAGAACTTGCGCGTCCCCCCTTCTAGCGCCGTGAGCCGATGATGCGAACGTTGAATCCCCCGTTCGGTGAGGCGGACCTCTCCAACTGTGAGCGCGAGCTCATCCATTTGGCGGGTTCCGTCCAACCCCACGGTGTGCTGCTCGTGCTCTCTGAGCGCGATCTCCTGATCGAGCAAGTGAGCAGCAACACGCTCGAACACTTAGGCGTCGCGCCTGAGGCGCTGCTCGGCGCGCCCGTCGACCGAATCGGTGCGGGGCTGGGTCAGATCATCCGGGATCGTCTCGACGGACCGGTCGTTGACTCGCCCTCGCCGTTGCGCGTGGTTCTCGAGGGGCCGCGCTCTGCGACCGCGATCCTGCACCGCGCGAACGGCGGCGGTGTGGTGCTCGAACTCGAGGAGATCACGAGCGGCCGCCAGCGTCGTCTCACACCGGGGCTCGCGCCGCATCTCACGGACATCGTCACGCGATTCGGCGCCGCGCGATCCATTCAGGCGCTCGCTGATCTCGCGGTCGAAGAGGTGCAGACGCTCATCGGTTACGACCGCGTGATGGTCTATCGCTTCGATGATCAAGGACACGGTGAGATCATCGCGGAAGCGAAGCGGCGCGAGATGGAGTCGTTCCTGCATCGACACTATCCGGCGACCGACATCCCCCAGCGCGCGCGCGAACTGTATCTCCGCAACAAGGTGCGCCTGTTGGTAGACGTCCAGTATACGCCCGTCTCCATCATCCCGCGGTTGCGGCCCGGCACCGACGAGGAGCTCGACCTCTCGATGTCGGTGCTGCGCAGCATCTCGCCCATCCACGTGCAGTACCTCCGGAACATGGGAGTCGGGGCAACGCTCGTCGCGTCGCTCGTGCACGAGGGGAAGCTCTGGGGCATGATCGCCTGCCATCATCGGCGTCCGCGATATCTCCCGTTCGACCTTCGTGCGGCCTGCGAGATGCTCGCCGAAGTCGTCTCCACGCGCATCTCCGCGTTGGAACACTACGCCGAGGCGCAGGCCGAGGTCTTGGTGCGTCGGCTCGAACAACGCTTGCTCGAGGAGACCAGCGCCGACGGCGACTGGCGACGAGCATTGTTCGATACGCCGCGGCAGCTGCTTCAGCCGGTCGGCGCCAGCGGAGCGGCGTTGCTGTTCGAGGGCGAAGTACACACCACCGGCGATGTCCCCTCGACGACCGATCTCCGCGAGCTCTTCCGCTTCGTCTCGGCGCAGGGGCCGGAGGCCGTATACCAGACGGCGTCCATCTCACGGGCGCATCCGGCGCTCGCGCACGTGACGTCAGCCGCGGCCGGCGTGCTGATGGTGCGCCTCGCGCCCGGGCGCGACGAGTATCTGGCGTGGTTCCGACATGAACAGCTGCGCGATGTGACCTGGGGCGGTGATCCCAACAAGGCGGTCGTCTTCAGCGAGTCGATGGAGCTCTCGCCGCGCCGATCGTTCGCCGCGTGGCACGAGTTGGTGCGCGAGACGTCGCTCGCGTGGTCGTCGCGCGATGCGGCGATCGCACGCGCCATCGGCACCTCGCTCGGCGATCTCATCCTGCAGATGCGCGCAGTGCGCGTCCTCATCGCCGAGAGTCAGCTCGCGTCGATGCGGGACGCGGTACTCGCAGCCGCGGAGCCGGTCGTGATCACGGACGGCCAAGGACGGGTGCTGCTCGCGAACAGCGCACTGAGCCGGTTGCTCGCGGGGCCGCATCGGACGTTGGAGCGGCTCGACGACCTCGCACGGTCGTTCGTGGAATCCGCGAAGACAGCGGCACTCCTGCAGCAGGTGCGCGAGCACCGTCGGCCCTATCGCGGTGAGTTGACGCTCGCACGCCCCGGCTTGGAGACACCGGTTCCGGTGGCCTTGCGTGCCGATCCGATCCCCGCGGTGGATGGATCGCTCTTCGGCATCGTGGTGATGATGACCGATCTGACGTCGCGCAAGGAAGCGGAGACCGCGCGCAGTCGGCTCCAGCGCGCCATCTTCGCCGCGCAGCGCCCGGCGTCGGCGCTGGGCAGCGACGCCGCGCGTCCGCTCTCACCGGAGGTGCAGGGGTTGATCTCGGCGATCTGGGCCAACGCCGGTGTCGCCGCGAGTGAGCTCGCCGACTCCGCGGACACGGCATCCATCGCACCGTTGCTCGCCGAGGTCGAGGTCGCGACGCGCCACGCGGCACAGCTCTCGGCGATGCTCGGACGCTATGCCGAGGGTGACGACACCGGCACGTGAGATGCCGACGGCCGCGTCGCGAGCGCCTCGAACAGCGCGATGTGACGACGGAATCCGTCCTGTGCCTCGGCGACGAGCGCGTCGTGCTGGTCTCCGCTGAGCGGCGCGGCGTCGAGCGCGGCGCGCCACTGCGCCGCTGCCGCGCGGGGATCGGCAAGTGCCGGGAACTCGTAGAAGGCCGTCGGCAACATCGCGAGTGCCTGGTGCGAACGGATGACACGCGACAGGATCTGCCCGCCATTCAGATCGCCGAGGTAGCGGAGCCAGGCGTGCGCGAGCAGCAACTCCGGTCGCGTGCGGCTCCGCTCCGCCACGTGCGCGGCATACGCTGCAGCGACGGCGTGCGGGGCCGGCCACTCGGCGGGGTCGCCCGCGAGCGCGGCGAGATCAGACTCGAGTGCGGCAGTCCGCGCGAACGCACTCGCGTCCAAGCCCGCTAGAGTGGGAGCGTCAGCGTGCGAGCGCAGGCCCTCCTCGAGTGCCGCGTAGATCGCGCGCAGCGACGAGAGCAGCGCGGCATACGCCGACGCGCTGATCGTCCCGCGCAGCAGCTCCTGCATCACGCCGCTGCGTTCGGCCGTGGTGTGGAGGGACTTCGTCTCGTCGTGCAGTCGCTGTCCGATCCCCACCGCATCCTCACCGTTCCGTCGACACTCGCACCGCCATCGCCTGGCCCTGCGTGATGCAGTCGCCGAGGGCGACACCACCACGCCACTGGCCTGCAAAGTAGACACCCGGGAGCATGGATTCCACCTGCGCGGCGCTGTTCGTCACGGCCTCGTGGCCGAGTTCGTACTGTGGGATCGCGTACTGCCAGCGGTGGTGGTGCACGAAGGTCGGTGCAGCGCGGAGTCCGAGCAGTGGCTTCAGGTCCTGCAGCACTCGCGGCAGTACCTGCCCGGTCTCCATGCGTCCCATGTCGGGCGACCGCGACCCACCGAGGAAACAGGTGAGCAACACGTGGTCTCGTGGCGCGCGCCCCTCGAACACCGACGACGAGAACAACACGCCAAGCACTTGACGCTGCTCGATCGCCGGACAGAGCAAGCCGAAGCCGTCCAGCGCGTGGGCGACCTCATCGCGACGGAAGCCGAGGGCCAAGGTAGCGACCGGTGGATGCTGCATCGACGTGATCGGCGTCAGCAAGGGCGCGATGCCATCGGGCAGTCCGAGGTCATGCAGCCGATGGGCCGGTCCGGCGTAGATCACCGCGTCGGCGTACCGGTCCGTGGGGCTGCCGTTCTCGACCGACTGGATCCGCCACCCGTCACCTTCGCGCGCGATGGAACGCACCTCGGCGCGCAGATGGAGATGCGTCCCCAAGGTCGCGGCCATCGCATCAGGCAGCGTGCGCAGGCCGTCCGCGAACGAAGTCAGTCCTTTCTGTCGGACCACACCGGCCCGCGCTTTCGCCTCACGCATCCCGCCGACGAGCAGCGAGCCGTGACGACGCTCGGCATGGAACAGCAGCGGGAGCGCATGGCGCGCAGAGAGGCGTTCGGGGTCACCCGCGTAGATGCCCGCGACGAACGGATTGACGAGATACGTGAGGATCTCGTCGCCGAGCCGCCGGCGGACCAGATCGGCGACCGACTCATCCTGGTCATCGACCGTCGCACTCAGGAACGGCTCGCGCAGCAGCCGCAGCTTCGCGTTCGCCGAGAGCGCGCGCGTGGAGACCAAGTCGAGCGGCGACGACGGCAGCGCGACCAGCGCACCATCGCGCACGATGAATCGACGCTTGGCGGCCGGAGACGGTCCGAGACGCTTCGCGCCCAGTCCCAGTCGGTCGATCAGCCCCTCGAGCGCCGACGACGCGTTGAGCGACGTCGGTCCGGCTTCGACGAGGTATCCATCTTTGCGAAGGGTGGAGATAACCCCTCCCGCGCGATCGGCCGCCTCGAGCACGGTCACCTGGGCTCCTCGAGCGCGCAGTTCGACTGCCGCGCTCAACCCCGTGATGCCCGCGCCGATCACGACGACTTGCATCTACGCCTCACTGGCCCAGTCGCGAGGGACGAGCATCGCGGCGAGTTCCGCCTCGATCGATCCAGGTGCCGCCTCTTCCTGCGCCGCCCAGGCCGCCATCGGCGGCATCGACATCAAGACACTCTCAGTGCGCGCGCCGGTCTGCAGGCCGAACAACGTGCCGCGGTCGTGCAGGAGATTGAACTCCACGTAGCGTGCCCGACGATGCAACTGCAGCGCGATGTCGCGCCCCGTGTACGGCGTCGCGCGCCGCCGACGTACGATCGGTGCATACGCCTCAGTGAGCACACGCCCCATGTCGGTCACGAACGCATGCAGCCCGTCGCTCGAGAGACCGAACGGCGGCTCGGTGGGCCGCAGGTGATCGAAGAACACGCCACCGATCCCGCGCGCTTCGTTGGCCCGATGCGGACTCCGGAAGTACTCGTCACACCATGCCTTGTACGACGGGTAGATCCGCGGGTCGTGCGAGTCGCAGCGCGACTTGAGCACCCGATGGAAATGCCGCGCGTCATCCGCGAACGGATGCATCGGCGTGAGGTCACTCCCGCCGCCGTACCAGGCATCGAGGCGCGTGCCGTCGGCATCGGTGAGTTCGAAGTAGCGCACGTTCAGGTGCGTCGTCGGCACCATCGGTGACCGCGGATGCACCACCACACTGACGCCGGTCGCGAAGAAGTGCGGCGTGGTGCCAGCCGGGATGTTGCCACCCAACCGAGCGGCGGCTTCCGGGGGCAGGATGCCTTCGACGAGCGCGCGGTTCACGCCCGCCTTCTCGAATACCTCGCCGTCGGCGAGCAGGCGCGAGCGTCCACCACCGCCGCCCTGACGGTCCCACGACGCCTCGGCGAACCGACCGCCATCGAGCCCCTCGAACAGCGCGGTGATCTCATCCTGCAGCATCAGACTCCACGTCGCCATCGCCTCACGACGTTTGGTGCCGACGAGTGATCCGATCGTGGTCATCGCCCCACCTCCGCAGCCTGGGCGGCCGAATGCGCGCTACGTGAATCCCACGCCTGCACGGTCTCGATGAATGCGCGGGCATTGTCCACCGGGACATCGGGCAGGATGCCGTGTCCGAGGTTCGCGATGTAGCCCGGCCCGTCGATCGCGCGGAGCATCGCTTCGGTCCGCACACGGATCTCCTGCGGTGACGCGTACAGCGCGCAGGGATCGAGGTTGCCCTGCACGCCGCGTGCGGTCGAGTCGGCCACGCTCCGCGCCCATGCCGGATCGGTGTGCCAATCGACACCGAGCACGTCGCAACCGGTCGCCTCGGCGATCTCGCCCAAGGCCCATCCGGAGCCCGGTGCGAAGCAGATCACCGGGACACCCGCCGTCTTCGCGATCTGCGCGGTGCGCGCGAGATACGGCAACGCGAACTCGCGGAACTCCCGTGGTGCCAGCGACCCCGACCATGAGTCGAAGATCTGCAATGCCTGCGCACCGGCTGCGGCCTGCGCGACGAGGAATCGCCCCACGTTCTCCGCAAGACGCCCGAGCAGCGCGTGCGCGAACGTCGGGTCGGCGAACAGCAGCTTCTTGGAGATGGCGAACTGTTTGGTGCCCTTGCCTTCGGTCATGTACGCGAAGAGCGTCCATGGTGCCCCCGCGAAACCGATGAGCGGCACCCGCCCGTTCAGCTCGCGGCGCGTCATCCGCAGCGCGTCGAGATGGAAGCGGAGTCCGTCCTCGGGCTCCACGTCATGCAGGCGCGTGAGATCGGCCATGGTGCGCACGGGGTCGGCGAACTGCGGCCCGATGCCCTCGTCCACCGTCAGCGACATGCCCATCGCCGCCGGGATCACGAGGATATCCGAGAAGATGATCGCCGCGTCGACGCCGAGGATGTCCACGGGTTGCAGCGTCACTTCCGTGGCGAGTTCCGGTGTGTGGCACATCGAGAGGAAGTCCGACTTCGCGCGCACGGCGCGATACTCGGGGAGGTACCGTCCGGCCTGACGCATCATCCAGACCGGGGGTCGCTCGACGGGCTCGCGCCGACAGGCGCGGAGGAACAGATCGTTCACGGGCGACATTCAGGGGTTCCCGGGTTGGAGGACGGCACTGGACGGCAGGACGCTGGGCCCGCGACGCGCGCGGGTGCGTCCGTTGCTACGTGCGTTGTCGGACGCCCCGTTGCGCGCGATCTCGCGCAGGGCCTCGCGGCCCGACTCGCGCGTGCCATCCATCGGCGGACCGGCGAAGAGCGAATCGAGCGTCATCGTGAATGCATGCAACGCCTCGCCATGGGCGATCGCGGTGCGGAGTTTGGTCATCGGACGGGCGAGCAACTTGGCGACGATGCGATCGGTGGCGTGCGCCGCCACCTCGTCGCCGGCCGCGAATGTGAGTTCGCGACGGCAGATCTCGGTCAGCGCCTGCGCGAGCGGACGGATCGCTTCGCGTGCCGCGGCTGCCGCGACCCACTCCACGAAGTCCTCGAGTTCCGCCTCGACGATCGCTTCCGCGCTCGGCGCCGCATTGCGACGCGCTTCCTCGGCGGCGAGCACCGGGAGGTGCAGAGCATCGAGGTCAGCGAGCGTCACGCCCGGCACCCCGGCCAGCGCCGGGTCGATGTTGCGCGGCATCGCGAGATCCATCATCAGCAACGGATAGGTCGACGTCCCGCAGTTTTCACGCGCGGTGCGCAACGGGCCGTACATCACCACGGGTTCGGTCGCCGCCGTCGCAGCGATCGCCACGTCCGCCATCGCGACTTCCACGTGCATCGCTTCGTACGGTGCGGCACGACCGCCGACCTCCACCGCGAGCGCCTCGGCGCGCTTGGTGGAGCGATTGATCAACACGAGGTCACGGGCGCCGAGTTTCTGCATCTGCCGCGCGACCGACTGACCCGTCTTGCCGCAGCCGATGATGACCACGCGGGCGTGCGCGAGATGGCCGAAGCGCGCATGCGCGACGGCGGCCGCTTCCGCACCCACCGAACGTCGTCCTGCGGCGAACGCGGTCTCGTTCTGTACCCGCTTGCCGGTGCGCAGTGCGGTGTCGAACAGGCGGTGTAACACCGACCCGGCCGCACCAGCCGCAGCGGCCACCCGATACGATTCGCGGAGCTGTCCGAGGATCTGTCCGTCACCCATCACCTGCGACTCAAGGCCCGCCGCGATCCGCAGTGACCGTCGCGCGACGTCGAGCCCGGCGCGCCGCTTCGCGATGGCCAGCAGCGCCCGGGCCTCGGACTTGCTCCCCATCCACGCGCGCGCGATCGCCGTGACCGCATGGTCGAACGCCGCCGGCGTCGCCGGGTCGCTGCTCGCGGTCCACGCGTAGATCTCGCTCCGGTTGCACGTGGAGACGCAAACGAGTTCACGGACCTCGTGGTGCATCCCGCGTGCATGGAGTCGCGCGATGCGCTCCTCCGAGAGGTGGAAGCGCTCGCGCGTCTCCACATTGGCATGCCGATAGTCCACCGCGATCGAGATCAGCATCGCGTCACCGTCCTTTGAAGGGTGCGTTCAGTCGAACGACGCACCAGTTCAGGTAGATCGCCGCCGCAACCCACGTCAGATACGGAGCGAACCAGATCCCCGCTTCGTATGCGAGAGGGCGTGAACACCAGTACATCCACAGGATCGAGAACCAGAACGGGACCACTTGCCGCATCGCCCAGTCCGGGCGCTTCGAGCGGAAGAACATCCAGCTCCACCACACGTTGCCTGCACCGTTCACCACGCAGGAGACCAGGAACAGCCGCCGCTCCGTCTCCGTCCCGCCGCCGCGCCACGCGAGCACGCAGCCGTACCCCGTCGAGAGGAACACGGTCGTCCAGATCGGACCGAACAGCGCATCGCGCGGCTTCCACGCGGGCTGCTTGAGCGACCGGTACCACGCACCGATATCCGTCACCTTCGCGCCGATCGTCGCCACGCTCGCCCAGAAGGCGACCGCGCCGGTGACCGGGATCCACGAGGCGTCCATTATGCGGGCGCAAGGCCGGTGAGGTGCGCGAGGTTCTTGAAGAAGATCCGCACGTGCGACAACGGCTTCGCACGGACGAGCCGCTTCTGCATGTACGCGTCGAAGGTGAGACGCTGTACATCGACGTCCCGGCAGATCGCGACGAAGCGCTCGCGCCGGTCGTCCGTGGTGTACCAGAAACGCTGCATGATGTCGAGTACCCAGAACACCTGGCCGTGCGCGCGCATGAAGCGCTTGCGCGCCGAAGCCAGCGCCTTCGCCTTCCCCGTCGCCAACGCCTCCTCCACCGCGTCCCCGGCGAACCGACCACCGGTCATCGCGTAGAAGATCCCCTCGCCGCTGGCTGGCGCGACGACACCGGCCGCATCACCGGCGAGCACCACTTCCTTGCCGTCGTCCCACACCGGCAGCGGATGCAGCGGGATCGGGGCGCCTTCACGGCGGATGGTCTCGGCGGCGTCGAGTCCGGTCGACTTGCGGAGCTGGGCGACCGACTCCTTGAGTCCGAAGCCCTTCTGGAGCGAGCCGGTCCCGATGCTCGTCGTCTTCCCGTGCGGGAAGATCCACGCGTAGAAGTCCGGCGAGAGCGGGCTCTGGTAGTAGACATCACACCGGTCGTGCGCGAACTCCGCGCTGTCCTGCTCCGGCGACTTCACGATCTCATGGTAGGCGAACACGAACTTGCCTTCGTCGGAGCGCGGCACACACTGCCGCGCCACCTGCGACAGCGCACCGTCGGCACCGATGATGTACCGCGCACGGACCGAGCACTCCGCGCCATGCCGCGAGCGGCCGTCGGTGTAGACGACCCGCGCCACGCCGTCGGAGTCGCGCTCACGACGCACGAACGCGCCGGTGCGACGATCCGCGCCGGCGGCCACGGCGCGCGCGCGCAGCCATTCGTCGAACACATCACGGTCCACCATGCCGACGAACCCGTCACCCACCGGGATGTCGACGTTGCGGCCCTTGGGCGAGATCATCCGCGCTTCGCTGATGCGCGCGACGAGCAGCGATTCGGGGACGTCGAAATCCTTGAGGAGCTGCGGCGGCACGGCGCCGCCGCATGGCTTCACGCGCCATGCGCGGTCGAGGAAGAGCACCGAACGCCCGCGCTTCGCCAGATCGTGCGCCGCCGTCGCGCCGGCCGGACCGCCACCCACCACCACGACATCGTACGTCCGTTCGATGATCACGACACATCCTCCATGCGCTCACCGGGTCGCGCGGCGATCCCGTGGCGTGAGACCAGGTCCCAAGCGAACGACGGGATCATCCGCTTCATGCGATGCGGGCGCTGCTGACGCAGCGTGAGGATCCCCTCCGCCATCTTCATCTCGACGCGCGTCCGCGCGAACTCGAGGCCCTTCGGTCCGAACCGACGCTGCGCCCACCCGATGAGCGGACGCACCCACTTGGGCGCGCGACGCACCGGCAGGCCACCCGCGCTGCGTTCAAGCACCTTCACGAACGTGCGCACCGCACCGGTGCGATCGCCCGCACTCCCCGGCGCGGAGAGCGTGAGCTCATCCGCGATCAGCGCCACGAGCTCCTCGCCGCGCGCGGTACGGACGATCAACCACTGGTCCCCTTCGCCCGCCATGTATCCCACCGTGAGGTCACTCAGGCTGTTCGTGTAGTCGAAGCAGGCGCGACAGGTCACGGGGAAGAAATCGGACGGGAGCTGCGAGATCGGGAGCTGCATGAACGGGATGAACTCCACTCGACCGTCATCGAAGCGCACCTCGACGCGGAAATCGGAGAGGAACTCCAGATACGTCACCGTCTCCGGCCGCTCCGTGAGCAGCCCGAGGAACTGATGGAACCGCTCGGTGGTCGTGTTGTCGCTGCACGGCGTGCCCAACACGTAGAGCCGCTCCAACCCGAGCTCGGACTCGAGCGCACGCAGCGCGTGTACCTGGCACGCCACGCCGACCACGGCGAGGCGGCGATACCCACGCGCCGCCGCTTCGTCGAGCAGGGCGAGCACCGGCGAGTATCCCATCTTCATCCCGCGGCACTGCGCCATCTCCTCGGGCCGCGTCAGGATCGCGGGCCGCGGACGCCAGCGGTCCTCGGGGTCGCTCGCCGTCGCGATCACCGCGTCCACGGCGCCGGTCTCCAACAGGCGCTCGGCGATGCGAGTGGTGATGCCCGTCCACTGTGCGCCCTCGAGCGGCTGACGGAGCCTTGCACGATGCATCGCGCGGAACGGCCCGAAGAACGACTCATCGCCGTTCATCGCGCGCGTGCGCCCATGCACCTGCCGCTCGAGCGCATCATAGCGCGGATGGATGAACTGACAGACCTTGCCGCACGACGACGCATGCGATGAGCGGGAGACGCCGCAATCCGTGCACAGGTCCCGATGCGGCGCCGGCGCGAGCGTCGGCGTCTGCATCAGGATCGGGAGCACGGCAACGGCCGCCATCAGCGCATCGCTCCGAGAATCGCTTCGCCGGCGTTCGACCGTTGCAGCGTCCGCGCCGCCGTCGCCGGGGTGCTCCGGATCGCCATGAACGCGGCGACCACGAACAGCACCGACTCGACGGCGAACACCACGGTATACCCACGCGTCGGATCTCCGAGGACAGAGATGGCGATGTCGCTCGCGACGCCGCCGCCGAGCGAGCCCGCACCATATGCGATCGCCTGCGCCGCCCCGTACACGCCGAGGCGGATGCCGGTCCCGCGCGTCGTGTCGGAAGCCGTCATCGCCATCATCGAACCGATCGCGCCCACCGCGAAGACTCCGTTCGCGACACCGAGTGCGAACACGGTCACCTGCAGCAGTGTCGTCCCACCGAGCGACGGTGATTGGGCGAGCGTCATCAGCGTGAGGGCCGACGCGATGCAGCCGCCCGCCGCCCAGCCACGCAACGAACCGAACCGCGCACTCAGCACCGCGGCCGCGAGCATGCCCAGCATCACACCGCCATGCTGCGTGCCACCCAACTTCGTGCTCTCACCCGGCGTGAGTCCGAACACGCGACCGGCGAAGGGCTCGAGGATCAGGTCCTGCGCGCTGTACGCCAGCATCGCGGCGAACACGAACATCGCGAAGCGCCGCGTCGCCTGGTCTTCGAGTGCGTCGCGGAGCGTCGCCATGAATCCGGCACCCTGCGGGACTGCCGGCGTGTCGATCGGCGGCCGCTTGATGCTCCACGAGCCCCAAGCCGCGATCGCCGCGAGCACGGCGGCGATCGCACAGACGCCCGCGGTCACCGCGATGAGTCGTTCGAACGAGAACGGGTCGAGCAACTGGCCGGAGACCCCGGCCGTCACCGCGATGCCGAAGATCATCATGATCCAGAGCAGCGCGGCGGCACCGCCCAGACGCCTGGGCTCGATCTCCTCCGCCACGTGCGCCAACAGCGCCGTGCCCGCGGCGCTCATGCCCACACCGATGAGCGCATAGGCCACGAACGCGAGCGCGAGCCCGAGCCAGAGTTGGGTCGAGGCCAACGCCACCGCGATCGCGGCGAGCAATCCGCCGATCGCCAACACGATCGCACCGCCGAGGATCCATGGTGCGCGGCGCCCGCTCCGGTCGGAATCGAATCCGAATCGTGCCCGCGACATCTGGATGACGAAATGCAGGGCCACCAGCACGCTGGGGATCGTCGCCGGCAACGACAACTCCACCACCATCACGCGATTGAGCGTGGAGGTCATGATCGCGGCGACCGCACCGATGGCGATCTGCGCGAGGCCGAGGCGCGCGATGGAGCGCCAGCCGAAGTACCGACGGGTGAGGACGTCGCTCATGTCAGGATGCTCCGCAGTGCGAAGGCCGACACCATCATGCCCGACACGTAGAACGGGACACCGATGGCCGAGAGGAACAGCGCACGCTCACGCGGCGCCGCCAGGAACCGCCACATCAAGCCGCATTGCACGACGACGAGCGCAGCGATGGCGAGCGCCGACAATGACGCACCCCACGAGAGCAGCAGGCCGATCACGATGAGCTGCGGGATGACCATCATCGCACACAGCACCTGCGCCGCGCGCTCGACCCCGAGCGAGGCCGGCAGCGAGCGGATGCCCATGGCGCGATCACCCTCGATCGCCTTGAAGTCGTTGAGCGTCATGATGCCGTGCGCGCCGAGTGAATACAGCAGCGCGACGATCATCACCGGAGCGCTCGGCAGGTCACCGCCGAGCATCACGAGCGCGCCGGTCACCCAGGCGAGCCCTTCATATGTAAGGCCGACGGAGAGATTGCCGACCCAGCCGTTCTGCTTGAAGCGCAGCGGCGGGGCCGAGTAGCCCCAAGCGAACGCGAGTGCGATCGCGACGACGACCATGCCGCGCACACCCAGTGCGAGCGAGGCGGCCATGGAGAGCGCCGTCCACGCGAGCGCGATCTTGAAGCCCCATGTCCCCGGGATGCGACCCGAAGGGATCGGGCGACCGGGTTCGTTTATCGCGTCCACGTGCCGGTCGTACCAGTCGTTCGCAGCCTGACTCGTCGCGCAGACGAGCGGTCCCGTGATGGCGAGCCCGATCGCGAGCTCATCCACGCGTCCTTGAAACGCCACACCGGACGACACTGCCCCGCAGGCGAACGCCCACATCGGTGGGAACCACGTGACTGGCTTGAGCAGCTCGAGCACCGCGCGGGGCTCGGGCCAGTCGCTCGCACGATGGAGCGCGTGATTGACACTCGGAACTGTCACGAAAACCTGACAGTCGGGGAAGACAACACGCGGGGACGCAAGAAGGACATCATCTCTGGCCTAGCTCGCTTCGGCGTCCGAGTCGCCGCCGGACAAGCCGTGGCGGCGGAGCTTCACGTACAGCGTCTGGCGCGAGAGGCCGAGCACTTCGGCGGCGGTGGTGCGGTTGTCGCCGGTCAACTCGAGTGCTGCTTCAATGAAGTGTCGCTCGACCAGGTCGGTCGTGTCACGCACGAGTGTCGGCAACGAGACACGCCCGACCAGCGTCGTGAGCTCTTCGACGGCCTTCGTGAGATCCCGTGCGCCGTGTGGAGCCGTCGCGACCCGACGTCCGACATCGCGCATCACGAAGCCGATGCTCGGCATGTCGTCGTCCGGCAGTGAGACGGCGGAGAGTTCGATCTCTGAGCTCAAGCCGTGCTCGCCGCGCACGCTGCTCGCGGCGATGCGCACGACCGTGTGCTTCTTGAGCGTTGCGAGGAACACGTGCAGATCCGCGCCGGGACGGCCGACCCAGTTGCCGAGTGAGCGGCCCTTCGCCTGCTCCTCACTGGAGAGTTGCGCGAGATCGAGGAAGGCGCGATTCGCCGTGCGGATATCGCCCTCTTCATCGGTGATCACGAGCGCGTCAGGCGCCCGCTCCACCAACTCCAGCAACTTCGCCCGCGTTGACGCGGCCGACTCGCCGGCGGTGGTGTACCGCGAGAGCCGCACGAGGAGCAGCGTGAGGTTCTCCTGGCGGAAGCACGACGCCGATGCGAGGGTCTCGCCTCGGTTCTCCGAGAGCCGGATCCGCACATCGCCGGCGTGGCCGGTCGTGCGTGCCGAGGCGAGCAGGTCTTCCATCGCACGCGTTTGGTCGGCGGCGACCCCGAGTGGGAACGGCTTGCCGATGAGTTTCTCGGTGGCGATGTCGAAGAGCCGCGCTGCGGCACCTGACGCATCGACGATCTTCATCGTGTCGGCATCGACGACGATGATGGCGTCGGTGGACAGTTGGAAGAGCAGGCGGTAGCGCGTCTCGACGTGTCGGAGGCGCCAGTAATCGCGCTCCATCGCTTGCTGCGTGTCGATGAGTCGCTGCTGCAGAGCCGAGATCGTCCGAAGGTCGCGCCCGACGGCGATGATCGACCCGTTCTCCGCGCGCACGGCGTTGTACGCGACCGGGATGTCGGCGCCGGCCTTTGACGGGTGGTTCACCTGCCGGCGGCGCGTGGACGATCCACCGATCGATTCCTTCAACAGGAGTTCGATCTTCGGCCGCGATTCGCTCGTGACCGTCTCGACCCACGGACGCCCGACCCACGACTCCGCACCATCGATCGGCGCCTCACTGCCACTGAACGAGACATGGCGAACGACGCCATCGCGATCGACGACCAGCGCGACTTCGCTCGTGGCCGTGATCAGGCGTGCCGCCCAATCCGGCGCGAGATCGGAGAGTGCGGGGCGATCGTTGGAGTTGCGAGCTGCTGAATCCGTCAAAAGTTGCCCCGAGGGCAGAATTGCGAGCGTACTCAAAACGTCAGGATGTTCCGCGCAGTCGTCGTGCCTCTCGTACCGTCGAAGGCGCATCAGTCGCCGAGCCGTCCGCGCCGAGCCGAGCGCAGAGTGTCGGGTCCTCCGTGATCGCGAGTCCACCGACCAGAATCCTGATGTCACGGTTGCGTGACACCTGTCTGACTCTCTGAATCGTGGTTCGCAATCTCGACACCTTGTCTCCAACGGCCACCGAGAAACCAATCAAATTATAGTCAGCGTTTCGGACCTTGTCCAGTAATACGCTGGCCGGGACGGCGGAAAGCAGATGCACGTCCCAGCCGTCACGGCTCAAAAACTCCGCAAGTATAGACAGGCCAAGGAGATGCTGCTCACCGTCGATTCCGCACAAAAGGACCCGACCGGCGGATCCCGGAAAAGCTTGTTCAGCTAAGAACGGTGCGCTGACCTCGTGGACCAGCCGATGCAGCCTGGTCATCGCGACGGTCACCGTATAGAAGTCGGCGTCGTCGGCGCACCAGAGTTCCCCCAGGGCACGCGCGGCGCGTGGAAACGCGTCGTCCAACAGGGTCTCTGCCCGCACCCCGGCCTCGAGGAGACTCACGACGAGAAGGTGCGCCGCGGCATCGGATTCCCCGATGAGCGCCTGCACCAGCCGCTCATGAGAGGCGACGATCCTCGCCTGCGACTCGTCGGTAGAAAGCGGCGGCGCCGGAGGGAAAACCAGGCCATTCACGAGGCCTGGCACGGACCGAGCTCGATGAGTCCGAGCAGTGGACGTTGAGTGACTTGCCGTGGTCGCTGACTGCTGCGCCATTGGCTGTGGACCGGTCATTGAACCTCCGAACAACATCCGCGGGTGGGGGGAGCCCCGAAGTAACGCCCCTCATACTTGCACCACTTTCCCAGACTGTCAAGTACAACTGACGTAAACTTGTATTGACAGATTGAGGCGTCAACCCCAATATCTCTCTGTGGCCCTCAGGCCCGATTTTCCGCGTCTGGGTCACTGGTCGTCCGTACGCCTCACCCGAGATACCGTGTCCAAGCCCCCGGCCCGCGTTCATCTCTACACCCCGGAACAGCGCGCACGCCGAGATGCGACCCGCTGGACTCTGGTGCAGGGAATCCTCGCGCCGGTGCAGTTCCTCGTCTGCCTCGTCTCGGCAGCTCTGGTCTTCCGCTTCCTGATGACGGGTGAGGGTCTCGAGGTCGCGAACATCTCCGTCCTCATCAAGACGGTGCTGTTGCTGACCATCATGGTGACCGGGTCCATCTGGGAGCACGAGGTCTTCGGCGTCTGGCTGTTCGCGGAGCCGTTCTATTGGGAGGACGTCGTCTCCTTCGGCGTCATCGCGCTGCACCTCGCCTATGTGTGGTCCCTCTGGACGGGCGCACTCGAGCCGCGGTCCCTGATGGTCCTCGCCCTCGTCGCATACGCGACGTACATCGTCAACGCGGTCCAGTTCATCCTGAAGTTGCGCGCGGCTCGGCGTGGAGCGACCGCCGCCGCCGGGGCCACCGCAGGCATGGGAGTCGCCGCATGACCGGCACCGCGCTCCCCGTCGTCGACGTCGGCTGCAGTGACGCTCCCGTACTCAAGGAGCGTGGGCAGCGCGAGGTGTTCTGTGGACTGACCGGGATCGTGTGGCTGCACCGCAAGATGCAGGACGCCTTCTTCCTCGTCGTCGGTTCGCGCACTTGCGCCCATCTCGTGCAGTCGGCCGCAGGCGTGATGATCTTCGCCGAACCCCGCTTCGCTACCGCGATCCTCGGGGACCGCGACCTCGCGGGACTCGCGGACTGCAATGAGGAGCTCGACCGGGTGGTGCGGCAGCTGCTCTCGCGACGCCCCGACATCACGACCCTGTTCCTCGTCGGCAGTTGCCCCAGCGAGGTGATCAAGCTCGATCTCGGTCTGGCCGCTCAGCGCTTGACGTCCGAGTACCGGGGTCGCGTGCGGATCCTCAACTATTCGGGCAGCGGTATCGAGACGACCTTCACGCAGGGCGAGGACGCCTGCCTCCGCTCCTTGGTGCCCGAGCTTCCGGCCGCTGCGACGAGCGAACCCGCGCTCATGATCGCGGGGACCCTCGCCGATGTGGTCGAGGATCAGTTCGGTCGCATCTTCAAGGAACTCGGCATCGGGCCGGTCGCGTTCTTCCCGCCGCGTCGGGCGACGGAACTCCCGCCCATCGGTCCGGGCACCAAGGTCCTGCTCGCGCAGCCCTTCCTGAACGAGACCTCGCGCGCGCTCGTCGCACGCGGGGCGACGCTGCTCCACGCACCGTATCCGCTCGGCGTCGAGGGCACCACCGCCTGGTTGCGCGCCGCGGCCGACGCGTTCGGCGTGGCGCCCGAACGATTCGCCAGCGCGATCGCGGGACCGGCGCAGCGTTCGCGCACCGCGCTCGCGCGTTACCGCAGCGATCTCGAAGGAAAACGCATCTTCTTCTTCCCTGACTCCCAGCTCGAGATCCCGCTCGCGCGCTTCCTCGCCCGTGAGTGCGGCGCCGAGTTGCTCGAGGTCGGGACGCCGTACCTCGACCGCTCCCTGGTGGCGGCGGAGTTGCCATTGTTGCCGCACACGGTACTGAGTGAAGGGCAAGACCTCGAGAAACAGCTCGACCGTTGCATCGCGCTCGCGCCGGACCTCACGGTCTGCGGTCTCGGGCTCGCGAATCCACTCGAGGCACGCGGGCTCCGCACGAAGTGGAGCATCGAGCTGGTGTTCACGCCCATCCAGGGGTTCGATCAGGCAGCGGACCTCGCCGAACTCTTCGCGCGCCCGTTGCAGCGCGCCGCACGTTTGAGGGTCTGAGCGCATGCAACTCACACTCTGGACCTATGAAGGCCCGCCGCACATCGGGGCGATGCGCATCGCCACATCTATGAAAGGTGTGCACTACGTGCTGCACGCACCGCAGGGTGACACCTACGCGGATCTCCTCTTCACGATGATCGAACGTCGCGGGGAACGGCCACCGGTCACCTACACGACCTTCCAGGCCCGCGACCTCGGCGGCGATACCGCCAACCTCGTGGTCACGGCCGTGCGCGAGGCGTATGACCGATTCAAGCCGCAGGCGATGCTGGTGGGCGAGTCGTGTACGGCGGAGTTGATCCAGGATCAGGCCGGTGCGCTCGCCGTGGGGATGAAGCTCCCGATCCCGGTCGTCCCGCTCGAACTCCCGGCGTACTCCAAGAAGGAGAACTGGGGCGCGTCGGAGACGCTGTACCACCTCACGCGCACGCTCCTCGGGACGACGCGGCGAGAGACGCCCTCGCGCGAGGGCCGCCGCCCGCGCGCGAACCTGCTCGGCCCCAGCGCGCTCGGGTTCCGCTGTCGCGACGACGTGCGCGAGGTGACGGCATTGCTCGCGTCGGTGGGGGTCGACGTGCACGTGGTCGCCCCGCTCGGTGCGACGCCGGCGACGCTCCGCACGCTGACCGATGCCGATTTCAACGTGGTGCTGTATCCCGAGATCGCGCACACGACCGGTTCGTGGCTGCAGCGCGTACACGGCATGCCGATGGTGCGGACCGTGCCGATCGGCATCGGCGCGACACGTGCGTTCCTGATGGAAGTCGGCGCGGTTGCGGGGATCGACGTCTCGGCGGCGCTGGAGAACGCGGAGTCGCGCCTCCCGTGGTACTCGCGCTCGGTGGACTCGACGTATCTCACCGGCAAGCGCGTGTTCATCTTCGCGGACGGCACGCACGCCATCGCGGCGGCGCGTATCGCCAAGGATGAACTCGGCTTCACCGTCGTCGGACTCGGCACCTACGCGCGCGAGATGGCCCGTGAGGTCCGCGAGGCCGCCACCGCACTCGGACTCGAGGCGTTGATCAGCGACGACTACCTCGAAGTCGAAGCGGCGATCACGGCGGCGGCGCCCGAGCTCGTGCTCGGCACGCAGATGGAGCGGCACATCGCCAAGCGCCTGCACCTGCCATGTGCGGTGATCTCCGGTCCCTTCCATGTTCAGGACGTCCCGGCGCGTCACTCGCCGCAGATGGGCTGGGAAGGCGCGAACGTGATCTTCGACGCGTGGGTGCATCCGCTCATGATGGGACTGGAGGAACATCTCATCACGATGTTCCGCGAGGACTTCGAGTTCGGCGACGGGGCTGGCGCGAGTCACCTGCATGCGGCGCCCAAGCCGGCTCCGGCGGCAGAACGTGTGGTGCACGAGTCATCTTCCGCGACGGCCACCGCGGTGCTCGACGCGCCGGCAGCGACCGCCGTCGAAGAGGCCGTCTGGTCGGCCGACGGCGAGCGCGAGCTCAAGAAGATCCCGTTCTTCGTCCGGAAGAAGGCGCGACTGAACACGGAACGCTTCGCCAAGGAACGCGGGATCGCGACGATCACCGTGGACACGCTCTACGACGCGAAGGCGCACTATGGCAAGTAAGCGCCCGGCCGTCGCGGTGCCGATGCACGTGGTCCTCGTGACGCTCGATGCGCACGTGGCCGGTGCGTTCGAGCGCGCGCGCACGGCATTGGCGCGTGAACTGCCGGGGCTCGAGTTCGAGATGCACGTCGCGGCCGACTTCGCGACCGATGCAGGCGCGGTCGACCGCGCCAACGCATCGATCGCCCGCGCGGACGTGTTGGTCCTCACGCAGCTCTTCACCGAAGAGTCGGCCAAGCCGATCCTCGCAGCGCTCCAGGCGCGCGCGCCGCACTGCGACGTGGTGGCGACCGCGCTCTGCGCGCCGGACGTGATGAAGCTCAACCGGCTCGGCAAGTTCTCGATGGCGGCCAGTGACGAGCCCGCATCGCCGTGGTCGCCGCTGGCGCTGCTCAAGAAGCTCCGTGGGAGCCGCGAGGACGGGAAGAGTGCCGGTGAGCGTCAACTGACGGCGCTCAAGCGGTTGCCGAAGCTGCTGCGTTTCATCCCCGGGACGGCGCAAGACGTGCGCGCGTGGATGCTGGTGATGCAGTACTGGCTCGCGGGCTCCGACGCGAATCTCACGAACCTCGTCCGGCTGCTGGTGAACCGGTATGCGGCCGGCCCGCGTGCCGCACTGAAGGGCACGCTCAAGGTGGCCGACCCCGAGGAGTATCCTGAGGTCGGTTGCTACCATCCGTCGTTGCCGTCGCTCGGACTCACGGCGTCGCGGCGTGATCTGCCGGCGCGTGGCAAGAAGGGCACGGTCGGTGTGTTGGTCGGGCGCTCGTATCTGCTCGCGGGCAACACGGCGCACTACGACGCGGTGATCGCGGCGTTCGAATCGCGCGATCTCAACGTGGTGCCGGTGTTCGCCTCGGGTCTCGATGCGCGGCCGGCGATCGAGCGCTTCTTCCTCGAGACGCCCACGCGCGGTCCTCAGCGTGCGACGATCGATGCGATGGTCTCGCTGACGGGGTTCTCGCTCGTCGGCGGACCGGCGTACAACGATGCCGAAGCCGCGCAGGCGATCCTCTCGACGCTGGACGTGCCGTATCTCTCCCTGCAGACGCTCGAGTTCCAGACGTTGCCCGAGTGGGAGCAGGATCCGCGCGGGCTCAACGCGCTCCAAGCCACGCTGCAGGTCGCCATCCCCGAACTCGATGGCGCGACGAGTCCGCTGGTGTACGGCGGCAAAGGCAGCGGCGCGGGCACGGCCGCGCCGTCCGAACCGATCGCGTCGCGCATCACGGCGCTCGCTGAGCGCGTCGCCAAGCGGGTCTCGTTGCGCCGGTCGGCGCGCGAGTCGCGGAAGGTCGCGATCATCCTGTTCAACTTCCCGCCGAATGCGGGGAACACCGGGAGCGCGGCGTACCTCGGCGTCTTCGAGTCGCTCTTCAATGTGATGTCCGCGCTCAAGCGCGAGGGCTATCGCGTGGAGGTGCCGGAGAGCACGGACGCGCTCCGGCAGATGATCACCGAGGGCAACGCGTTGGAGACCGGCGCGCCGGCGAACGTGCACGCGCGGATCAGCGCGACCGAGCATGTGAAGCGCGAGCGCCACCTCAAGGAGATCGAATCGACGTGGGGCGCTGCGCCGGGTCGCCAGCTCTCCAACGGTCGGGAGTTGTTCGTGATGGGTGAGCGCTTCGGCAACGTGTTCGTGGGTGTGCAGCCGGCGTTCGGATGGGAAGGCGACCCGATGCGGCTGCTTTTCGAAGGGAACTTCGCTCCCACACATGCCTTCTCGGCGTTCTATCGTTGGCTGCGCGAGGATTTCGGCGCCGACGTCGTGCTGCACTTCGGCACACACGGCGCGCTCGAGTTCATGCCGGGCAAACAGGTCGGGCTGACCGATGCCTGTTGGCCGGAGCGGCTTATCGGTGACCTGCCGAACGTGTACCTGTACGCGTCGAACAACTCTTCCGAGGGCACACTTGCCAAGCGCCGCGGTGGGGCGACCTTGGTGAGCTATCTCACGCCGCCGATCGCGAACGCCGGTCTCTACAAGGACCTCGCGACGCTCAAGTCGGGACTCGACCGTCTGCGCAGCGTCGAGGGCGGGCCCGCCGCAGCCGATGCCGGGTTGCGCAGCATGGTGCAGGAGCAGGCAGCGGCGCTCGATCTCTGTGCGGCCACGCCCGCGTGGGGGACCGACATCGCGGCGCAGGTGGACATGGTGCGCACCAAGTTGTTGGAGCTTGAGTACACGCTCATCCCGCTCGGCTTGCACATCGTGGGCGAAGGCATGTCGGTGCAGGCGCGTCGCGAGACGGTCAATGCGATCCGCGCGACCGCGCCAGAGGGGTACGGTGACGCGGAGTTCGACGCGCTCGAACGTGCGTTGGGTGAGGACACCGAGATCCCGGGCATCCTCCGCGCGCTCGACGGTCGCTATGTGCCGCCGGCGCCCGGCGGTGACCTGGTGCGCACACCGAAGGTGGTGCCGACCGGGCGCAATCTCTACGGATTCGATCCCTACAAGGTGCCGAGCGCGTTCGCGATGCTCGATGGCCGGAAGCGCGCCGAGCAGTTGCTCGCGCGGCACGCGGCGGACGGCAACGCGTTTCCCGAGACGATCGCGTTCGTGCTCTGGGGCACGGACAACATGAAGTCCGAAGGCACTCCGATCGCGCAGGTGCTCGCGCTCATGGGTGCGGCGCCGCGGTTCGATACGGTGGGTCGCCTGGTCGGTGCACGCCTGATCCCGCTCGAGCAACTCGGCCGGCCACGGATCGACGTGGTCTGCACGCTCTCGGGCATCTTCCGCGATCTCCTGCCGCTGCAGGTGCGCCTGCTCGCCGAGGCGGCGTTGCTCGCCTCACAGGCGGACGAGCCGCTCACGATGAACTTCATCCGCAAGCACACGCTGGAGCATCAGGCAGCGCTGGGCGGTGACCTGGAGAGTGCGGCGCTGCGCGTGTTCTCCAACAACGATGGTGCGTACGGCTCGAACGTGAACTTGCTGGTGGAGACCGGACGTTGGCAGGACGAGGACGAACTCGCCGATCAGTTCGTGCGTCGCAAGTGTTTCGCCTACGGGGCGAAGCCCGGCGTGAAGGCGATGCCCGCGCTGATGCAGCGGGCGCTGGGCGGTGCGACCGTGGCGTTCCAGAACCTCGACTCGGTGGAGCTCGGCGCCACGGATATCGACCAGTATGTGGAATCGCTCGGTGGCATGACGCGCGTGATCACCAAGGCGCGAGGCGCCGCGGTGCCGGTGTACTTGGGCGATCACACCGGAGCCGAAGGCAAGGTGCGGACCTTGAGCGAGCAGGTCGCGCTCGAGACGCGCACGCGCATGCTCAATCCGAAGTGGTTCGAAGCGCAGCTCGCGCAGGGGTACGAGGGCGCGCGCAACATCGCGGGCCGTGTGACGACGACGCTCGGGTGGTCGGCGACGGCGGGCAACGTGCCCGGATGGGTCTACGACGGCATCACCGAGACGTTCGTGCTCGATGCGGCGATGCGTGAACGGTTGGCGAGGGCGAACCCGGGTGCAGCCGCGGGCATGACTCAGCGGCTCATGGAAGCGCATGACCGTGGTTATTGGAAGCCGAGTGCGGAGATGCTCGCCGCACTGCAGGAAGCGAGTGAGGAGTTGGAGGACCGGCTCGAGGGCGTGACCGCGGTGGCGTGAGGAGTGGCCCTCTGGGCTATTCGCAGCGCAGCGGCACGGACCCGGTGCGATCCGGAATGCGGGAGAGTGGAGGAGTACGGTGGCTACTTCGATGGCACTGCCGGTATTGCCCACACGGGCAGACGGAGACGGGTCGGTGCAGGTGCACCTCGATCCCGAGGAGAAGATCACGGGCGCGCAGGTGTTCGCGGTGTACGGGAAAGGCGGCATCGGGAAATCGACGACCTCGTCGAACCTGAGCGCGGCGTTCTCGAAGCTGGGGAAGCGCGTGCTGCAGATCGGCTGCGACCCCAAACACGACTCGACCTTCACGCTCACCAAGAAGATGGTGCCGACGGTCATCGACGTGCTCGAGCAAGTGGATTTCCACTCCGAGGAGTTGAAGGTCGAGGACTTCGTGTACACCGGGTACAACGGGGTGCAGTGCGTCGAAGCCGGCGGCCCGCCAGCGGGCACCGGATGCGGCGGGTATGTGGTGGGGCAGACGGTGAAGCTCCTGAAGGAGCATCATCTGCTCGAAGACACCGACGTGGTGATTTTCGACGTGCTCGGGGACGTGGTCTGCGGCGGCTTCGCCGCGCCGCTCCAGCATGCGCAGCGCGCACTGATCGTGACGGCCAACGACTTCGACTCGATCTTCGCGATGAACCGCATCATGGCGGCGATCCTCGCGAAGTCCAAGAACTATGCCGTGCGACTCGGAGGCGTGATCGCCAATCGCAGCGCGGATACCGATCAGATCGACAAGTTCAACGCCCAGACCGGGCTCTCGCTCACCGGACGCTTCCCTGACCTCGACGCGATCCGTCGGAGTCGGCTCAAGAAGTGCACGATCTTCGAGATGGAAGACTCGCCGGAAGTGAAGGCGGTGCAGGACGAGTATCTTCGCATCGCCGGCGCGTTGGCGGCCGGTGTGCCGCCACTCGCCGGCACGCCACTGCGGGATCGCGAGATCTTCGATCTGCTCGGATACGATTGATGACGCACCTGACGCCGCATACGCCCAGCCCCGCGGCCCTGCCGTCGGTCCCCAAGGGGGTCGGCGAGGGCTATGTGCGCACTCGGAAATGGTTGCACGAGTACTTCGACCGCACCGCGGCCGAGAAGTGGGCGACGCTGACGTCGGATCGTCCGGTGAGCGGCATCCGCGCGACGGTGCGCGCGGGGCGTGACTCGATGCGCAAGTTGTTGCTGTCATGGCTGCCGACGAACTTGGTGGGCGCACGGATCCTCGATGCGGGCTGTGGCACCGGCGCGCTCGCGGTGGAGCTCGCGCGGCGCGGCGCCGACGTGGTGGCGATCGACCTCTCGCCCACGCTCGTCGACATCGCCCGTGACCGGGCCGCGGAGTCGTCACTCCGTGGCAGTGTCGATTTCCGCTCCGGCGACATGCTCGACCCCGCGCTCGGGCTCTTCGACTATTGCGTCGCGATGGATTCGTTGATCCACTACGAAGCCCCGGACGTGCGCACGGCGCTCGATGCGCTCGCACCGAGACTCGGTGCCGGCCTGTTGTGGACCTTCGCGCCGCGGACGCCGTTGCTGGCGACGATGCATGCGGTCGGCAGGTTCTTCCCGCGCGGTGATCGAGCGCCGCGTATCGTTCCACTGGCCGAGTCGGCCGTACGGCAGACCGTCGCGACCGCGCTGAGCGGCGCTGGCTGGTCGGTAGGACGGACCCAAACGGTTTCGCGTGGATTCTACACGTCGCAGGCGATGGAGCTGACCCTCACCCCCCGGAGGAGCTGATGAACGGCTGGACCTGGACCCTGGCCATCGCGGCGGTCGTCGTCGCGTGGGCGCTGTACCGGCGCACGCGACAGGTCGCGTGCACCCTCGACCTCGAATCGACGCCGCAGGAGTTCCACGCACACGTGGAACTGCAGGGCGTGCAGGTGAACGAAGGCGACGAAGTGCTGGTGCATGGCGCGCCGACCCGTATCGGGCTGGGCGAGAAGCGCACGATGGAGGCGCGGGCGACCGTGCATCATGCGAGCTGGCCGCGTCGGATCCTGACGCGGGTGCTCGGGACGAGCGGCATCACCGAGTTGTACGAAGTCGGATTCGAGGGCTGATCCATGTATCCGACGACGATGACCCCGCCGGTCAAGGAAGTGAACGAGAGCACCAAGGCCGCGACCGAGGACGCCGTTCTCAACCCGCGGTTCTATACGACCGACTTCGCCGAACTCGACCGACTCGATGTCTCCGCGATGCGCGCACAGTGGGACGAGCTGGTCGCCGAGTTCCGCCGTGATCCCAACAAGGACCACTTCAAGCGTACGCCGGAGTTCACCGAACTCGACTGGACCGGGTGGTCACCCACGTTGCAGCGCGCGTTCATCGAGTTCCTCGTGAGCTCGGTGACCGCGGAGTTCTCCGGCTGCATCCTGTACGCCGAGATCAAGAAGCGGGTGAAGAACCCCGACATCCGCGACCTGTTCGGCTTCATGAGCCGCGACGAGGGGCGGCATGCGGGGTTCATCAACCACACGCTCGCCGACTTCAACGTCGCGGTGGACCTCTCCTTCCTCACGAAGGCGAAGAAGTACACGTACTTCAAGCCGAAGTACATCTACTACGCCACCTATCTGTCCGAGAAGATCGGCTACGCGCGCTACATCACGATCTTCCGTCAGCTGGAGAAACATCCCGAGTACCGCTTCCATCCGATCTTCAAGTGGTTCCAGGAGTGGTGCAACGACGAGTTCCGTCATGGCGAGGCCTTCGCGGTGCTGATGCGTGCGAACCCGCACACGCTCGAAGGCATCAACAAGGTCTGGATCCGCTTCTTCCTGCTCGCCGTGTTCGCGACGATGTATGTGCGCGACCACGCGCGCCTGGACTTCTTCCACGCGCTCGGCTTCGACGTGGATGAGTTCGACCGCAAGGTCATCAAGCTCACGAACGAGATCAGTCGGCAGGTCTTCCCGGTCACCATCGACACCGAGAACCCGAAGTTCTGGGCGCTGCTCGAGCGGATGCACCGGAACATGGGGGCGATCACCGTCGGCGAGAAAACCGGCGGGATCGGTGGCTGGTTCACGCGGACCGCGGCGAAGGTCGACAACGGCATCACGTTCATCCGTCTGATGCTGCTGCCGGCCAAGCACGCGGCTCTTCCGGCGAACGTCCGTCTCGAACCCGTCTGGTGAGCAGATGAGCCCAGCGCCGGAGAGCCCCTTCGTGGCCGTGATGACTCGCCTGAGCGCGAAGTGGCTGCCGTTCGCGGACATCGCGACGGCCGAAGTGCCGTTCTCGCGCTTCATCCGGCTGAGCCTCTTCCAGCTCACGGTGGGGATGGCGACGACGTTGTTCTACGGGACGCTCAACCGCGTGATGATCGTCGAGCTGCGGGTGCCGTCGTTCATCGTGGCGCTGATGATCGCGATCCCGCTGCTCATCGCGCCCTTCCGTGCGCTGATCGGCTTCCGCTCCGATACCCACCGGAGTTTCTGGGGCTGGAAACGCGTCCCGTTCATCTACGTCGGGTCCTTCATGCAGTTCGGTGGGCTCGCCATCATGCCGTTCGCGCTGTTGCTGCTCTCGGGGGAGCAGGCATCCGGCGGACGTTGGATCGCCTACGTCGGCTCGGCGCTCGCGTTCTTCCTCGTCGGCGCGGGGGCTCACACCGTGCAGACGAGCGGGCTCGCGCTCGCGACCGACCTTGCCGATGAGGCCAAGCGTCCGCGCGTGGTCGCCCTGATGTACGTGATGATGCTCGTGGGCGCGCTCGTGAGCGCGCTGCTGCTCGGCGCGCTGCTTCGTGACTTCACCCCGTTGCGACTCATCCAGGTGATCCAGAGTGCGGCGGTCTTCACCGTGGTGTGCAATCTGGTCGCACTCTGGAAGCAGGAGGCCCGCGGTCCCTCGCTCGAGCCGTGGGGCGTGGAAGAGCGGCGCCCCGCCTTCGGTGACGCCTGGCGGACGTTCGTGGCCGGCGGCCATGCGGTGCGGCTCCTCGTCGCCACGGGCCTCGGCTTCTTCGCCTTCAACATGCAGGACGTCCTCCTCGAGCCGTACGGCGGCGAGATCCTCGGCTGGAGCGTCGCCCGCACGACGACCCTCACCGGTATCGCCGCGGCCGGCGCGCTCTTCGCCTTCGGCCTGGCGGCTCGCATGATGGAACGCGGCAGCGATCCTGTGCGCGTCGCCGCGCTCGGCACCGTCATCGGGGTCGTGAGCTTCGTCTGCGTCATCTTCGCTTCGCCGCTGCATTCGTCCGGCCTCTTCGCGAGCGGGACGTTCCTGATGGGCCTCGGCGAGGGACTCTTCGCCGTCGGCACGCTGAGTGCCGCGATGGGGCTGCGTGACGCCACGCAGCATGGCATCGCCCTCGGCGCATGGGGCGCGGTCTTCGCCACCTGCGAAGGGCTCTCGATGGCCTGTGCCGGCTTGATTCGCGACCACTTCGCCGCGCAGGTGCGGGCCGGTGAGATGGCGTGGGCGCTCAATGACCCGAGCGTCCCGTACAGCATGGTCTACCATCTCGAGACGCTGTTGTTGTTCGCCACGCTGGTGGCCCTTGGGCCCCTGGTGCGGCTGGTGCGTGCGGGCGCGATCCAGCGGCCCGCCAACAAGGAGTTCGGACTCGCCGATCTACCGGCGTGATCACTGCAGGAGCGGTCGACCTTCACGGAGGAACAAGGAATGGAGTACATCGATGGTGCACAGATCGCCCTCTACGTGTTCTGGGCGTTCTTCATCGGGCTGGTGATCTATCTGCGCCGCGAGGACCGGCGCGAGGGATACCCGCTCGACTCGCCACAGGGACCTCGTGAAGGGTGGCCCAAGGTGCCGCCCAAGAAGGAGTTCGTGCATGGGACGCATCACACTGAGGGAGGGAAGCACTGATGTCCGACATCAAGGCAGTGCCGGTCGACAACTTCAACGGCTCACCGTTGGTCCCCACGGGCAATCCGATGAAGGATGGCGTGGGCCCCGCCGCGTGGGCGGATCGCGCCGACGTCCCTGATCTCACCGCGCGCGGTGAAGCGAAGATCATCCCGATGCGCGTCGCACCCGGGTACACCATCGCCAACGGCGACCCCGATCCGCGTGGGCTGCCGGTGAAGGCGGCCGATGGCAATGTCGCGGGGACGATCGTCGACGTCTGGGTCGATCGTTCGGAGCCGCAGGTACGCTACTATGAGGTCGAGCTCAGCGGATCCGGAGCGCACCGGCTGCTACCGATCGGCTACGTACAGTGGCCGAACTTCGGACTCTGGGGCAACGACCATGTCATCGTGAAGGCGATCACGGCCGCGCAGTTCGCCGACGTGCCGACCACGAAACGTGACGATCGGATCACGCTGCTCGAGGAGGACAAGGTGATGGCCTATTTCGCAGGCGGTCACTTGTACGCCGATTCGTCGCGCGCTGAGCCCTGGATCTGACCGTGGCCACCTCCCTTGCGGATCTCGACCTCGCGGCACGGACGTACGTGCATGGCGTGAACGAGCCGCTCCCCCCGGGGGAGCAGCTGCTCTGGGAGGGCGCGCCGCAGCCGGCCGCCCTCGCGAAGCACCTGTTGTTCGTACGACCGCTGGCCGTCTACTTCGCTCTCATGATCGCGTGGTGGGCGGTCGCCAATCGCGCCACGGTGACGAGCGGCGCGTTCTGGATCACGTTGGGAATGCAGGCCGCACTCACCGGCGCGGTGATCGCCGGTGCGCTCGCGTTGGCGCGTTGGATCGCGTCGAGCACCACCTACGCGATCAGTGACAAGCGGATCGTCGTGCGCTTGGGGATCATCTTCCCGCTCACGGTGAACATCCCGCTGCACTACATCGTCTCCGCCAAGACGCGCTCGTTCGCTGACGGGACCGGGGAGATCGCACTCGAACTCGATCCGAAAGAGCGCCTCGCGTGGATCGTGCTGTTCCCGCATGTGCGCCTGTTCCGGTTCTCGCAGCCCGAGCCGTTGCTGCGCGGCTTGAAGGATCCCGCGCATGTCGGCGCGGTCCTCACGAAGGCTGCGCTGGAGCGTCAGGCGTGAGCACCGAGATCCACTTCGAAGCGGAGCCGGGCGCACGATCCGCGATGCCGCAGCTCACCCCGCCCAAGCCGGTGCTGCGTGTGGCGGTGGCGATCGTCGTCATCACGTTCGTCATGGCCGTCCTTGCGTCGCAGTTCGGGATCGGGAAGAGCGCGGACGTCTATGGGCAGCCGGTCGCCCAGCGCGCGCTGCGGTTCGCCGACGCGCCGGATGGTGGGATCCTCGTCTACGACGGTGCCAGCGCTGAGCTCACACTCACGTTGCCGAAGAGCACCAACGGGTTCCTCCGCGGTGCGCTGCGGGGGCTCGCCGACCGTCGTCGCCGCGGCAATCTCTCCCCCGAGACCCCGTTCCTGCTCACCGCGTGGGACGACGGTCGCGTGACGATCGAGGATCCACTCACTCAGCAGCGTATCGCGGTCAGCTCGTTCGGGCCGACGCAGGTGAAGAGCTTCGTCGGGCTGCTCGACAAGACCGGCACCGTGATGCCGTAACGATGCGCCCGTCCGCCCCGACGATCCTGCGCGCGGCGCTGTGCGCGTGCGGCTTGTGGGGCTCATGGGCGTCCGAGGGCGTCGCGCAGACGCTTCCTTCGCGTCCGGCACCGGCCGCGCAGAACCCCTCGCCGATGGTCGAGACGACTCGCGCACACGAACGGCTCGCGGCGCGGCCGTTCGACGGTTTCGGCCGCAGCTTCCTCGGTCCCGCCGACCGCGCGGTCGAGGTTCGGATCCCGGCAGCCGCACGCGGGCGCGCGAGCGTGGACGTCGTGGTACACTTCCACGGCGCGGCGTGGATCGCCGAGCAGGCCGTTGCGGCCCTCGGTGATGGTACCGTGGCGGTGGTACTCAATCTCGGATCAGGCTCCGGCGTCTACCACCGGCCGTTCGTTGCCGCCGCCACGTTCGATTCACTGCTCACATCGGTCTCGCGCGAACTCACGGCCGCGCTCGGCACGGCACCCCGGATCGGGCGCCTCACACTCTCCGGATGGTCGGCGGGACACGGCGCGATCCGCGCCATCCTGCTCGAGCCGCGGCACATGGCGCGCGTCGACGCCATCCTCTTGCTCGACGGGATGCACACGTCGTACGTCCCGGACGGGCGCGTGCTCAGCGATTCCGGCGTGATCGACACCACCAATCTCGTCGCGCTCACGGCGTTCGCGCGCGCGGCGGTACGGGGGGAAAAGCGATTCCTCGTCACGCACACGGAGATCTTCCCCGGCACGTTCGCGAGCACCACCGAGACCGCCGATTGGTTGCTCTCCGCGCTCGGCCTACGCCGCCGCGCGGTCCTCGAGTGGGGGCCACGCGGGAGCCAGCAGTTGAGCGAGGTGTCCGCGGGTGGATTCACGCTGCTGGGATTCGCCGGGAACACCGCTCCCGATCACGTGGACCTGCTCCATGGGATGCCGGAGTTCCTGGTGCGCTTGCACGCACCTAGTCCCGCAGCTTCACGACCTGCAGTGGTCCCTCGATCGCCGCGCGATCCACTGCCCGCACCGCCACACGGTCAGCGGCTGCGGCGATAGGTACT
This sequence comes from Gemmatimonadaceae bacterium, assembly GCA_046153705.1. Taxonomy (GTDB): domain Bacteria; phylum Gemmatimonadota; class Gemmatimonadetes; order Gemmatimonadales; family Gemmatimonadaceae; genus Pseudogemmatithrix. The sequence continues at coordinate 31,232 of JBJXGK010000128.1, read as the reverse complement.
TCGCGTGTGGTCCCGCGCACCACGCGGCTGACCCACTTCCCGGAGTCGCCGCGTATCTGGACCACCCACCAGTGCGGCAGCGCGCCGCTCCCCGGACTCAGGCGCGCGATCCACGCACCGCGGAGACCCTTCCGTACCTCGACCTTCGGCGTGTCATGTTGGGGCACATCCATCCACGGTGACGCCGGCACCAGCGCCGGTGCGGCATACGCGCTCCGGGCGACCTGTGTCGCCACAGAGTCGCGGTTCTGCAGGAAGACCTTCGCCGAGAAGTGGATGTTCCCCGTCGCACCCGCCTCGGCGCGCGTGGCATCGATCTGTGCGATGATCTCGCTCGTGCGCCATGCGGTCCGCGAACTGTCGCCGATCCGGCTCGTATAGTTGCCGGGCCAGATGTGACGGCCGAACTGGTTCTGCTCGGCCCACCAGCGCAGCAGCGTGGGGTAAGGCTGCCCGGTGGAGCGCACCGACCAGTAGAGTTGCGGCGCGAAGTAGTCGACCCACCCTTCGTTGAGCCAGCGGCGCGCGTCCGCGTAGAGCTCGGTGTAGGCGTCGAATCCCGTGACGACACTGGGATAGCCGGGGCGCCAGATCCCGAACGGACTCACACCGAACTTCACCCACGGCTTCACTTCGTGGATGCCCTCGTACAGCGCCTGTACGAGGACGTCCACGTTCCGGCGGCGCCAGTCGTCGCGGTCGAGCACCCCGCCGGTGTAGCGATACCGCGCATAGCTCGCGGAATCGGGGAAATCGATGGTGTTCCCGCGCCGGTCGCGTTCCTTGTAGGGATAGAAGTAGTCGTCGATGTGCACACCATCGATGTCATAGCGCTTCACCACATCGAGGATGACGCGCAGCGTCTGCTCGCGGACCGCGTCTTCGCCCGGATCCATCCACAGGTGGGTGCCATAGCGCTTCACCAGCGCGGGCTTCTTCTGCGACAGGTGCCGCGCGGACTGCGGCGTCTCCGCCGAGGGGTGCCGCGCGCGGTACGGGTTGAACCACGCATGGAGTTCGAGGCCGCGCTTGTGGGCTTCGTCGACCGCGAAGGTGAGTGGGTCCCAGTACGGCGAGGGCGCGCGGCCCTGTCGCCCGGTGAGGTACTCCGACCATGGCTCGAGCGTGCTCGCGTACAACGCGTCACCGGAGGGGCGCACCTGCAGGATGACGGCATTGAGTCCGCTCGCCTTCGCTCGATCGAGGATCAGCAGGAGCTCGCGCTTCGCCGCGGAAACGGGCAACCCAGGCTTCGACGGCCAGTCGATGTTGTCGACGGACGCGACCCACACGCCACGGAACTCGCGTGCGATGCTCGGCGGGATGCACGTGGCATCCACCAGTGGACAGGGCTCGGGGGCGAAGGCGAGTGCGGCGGCGAGGCCGACCGAAGCGAGCGTGAGCATCAGCGGATCACGTAGATGGGAGAACCGGCGGGGCGGGCGGAACAGGTGCCGCCGTGCGAGCCGGGATGAGCGATCACGGAATCAACGGTCGCGCCGGTTGCCGGACACCGGATCGAGCCTCCACCGTCCGACCCGACGAGAATCGCAGGGTGAGCGTGATCGAGTCGCCGACGACCAGCGAGCGGCGCAGTCCGTTCAACATCACGTGCGCGCCGAGTGGTTTGAACGCGACGCTGTCGCGTGCCGGCACAGGAAGAGACGTCACATGCGCCATGCGCATCGTGCCGCCATGCTCCATCGAGACATGCATCATGGATTCGTCGGCGACGTCGCTCGCGACGCCCACCAGCGTATCCGCGTCGGCCGCGGCATTGTGCAGCGAGAAGTACACCGCTCCCGTCGCGCCGCTGTCGGCCGTGCGCGACCACGCCTCGTGCACCGCGAGCGGAGACGCCTGCTGCACGGCGCCGCTGCCAGCACGCGCGGCACCATCGGCCTCGTCTCCACCGCAGGCAGCCACGGCCAGCACAAGGGCGCTAGCGGATGCGACGCAGGTCCTTCGCGATATCCTCACCACGGACTCCCGGTGGCAGCATGAGTCGCAGACGCCCCTTCCGATCCACGACGAACGACTGAGCAGGGTGCGCGACGGTGTAGTTCGGCGTGCGGGGATCCCCTTCTGCATACACCGCGAATCCCCAATCCCGCGTGATCCGTGCGACCTCGGCGTCGGTGGTCGCGACGCCGCGGATCCCGGGATCGAACTGGCGTGCATGCTTCTGCGTGCGCGCCGGTGTATCGCGCCCTGGATCCATCGCCACGAAGACGAACCGGATCGCCGTGGTGTCCGCGCCAAGCGCACGCTTGGCACGCGCCCAGTCGGAGAGAACCGTGGGACAGACATCGGGACAATGCGTGTAGCCGAAGAACAGCAGGACTGTGCGCCCAGTCTCATCCTTGAGCGACCACGGCGGCACCACGCTGTCGCCTGCCACCACGAGCGGCGGTGCCGCGGATGGCGGATCCATCACGGTGCCGTGCATCGGCTCAGTGGCACAAGCCGCGCATACGAGGAGAACGGAGGCGAGATACTTCACGGCCGAAAGATAGTCCTCAACCCGGCGTACGCGGAGGCAGCGGAACGAAGGCGCTCACCTCCCGTTGGTACCGTGCGTACGCGGCGCCACGTGAACGCAGCGCATGCGCCTCGGTCGCCGGGATCCCTGTGACGCGGAGCAGGAAGTAGAGCATGAGCAACGGACTGCCGACGGTCGCCCAGCCATACGGCGAGCCGAGCGCCAGCATCACGAACGCGCACCAGATGAGCCAGTCGAAGAAGTAGTTGGGATGCCGTGACCAGCCCCACAGCCCGACGCGGCACACCTGGCCACGGTTCGCAGGGTCCGCCTTGAACCGTCGCAACTGCGCATCCGCTGCGCCTTCACCGATCACCGAGATGACGGCCAGCGCCACGCCGATGAACAACAGCGTCGAGAGATGCGGCGAAGAGTCCGCCGCGGCGACGTAGAACGGCGCCGAGAGCGCGACCGCCAGCACACCTTGGAACAGGAAGAACGCGAGGAACTTGAGTCGCAGATTCCCGCCCCAGCGCGCCCGGATATCGGCGTACCGCGGATCCTCTGGCTCTGAGGCCACTCGCCGCGCGAGGTGTGTCGCGAGCCGCGCGCTCCACGCGACGCCCACGATGCCCACCACCAGACGTCGGGTGAGGTCCCCCGGCCCTAGTATCGCCGCCGAGATCGCCTGCATCCCGATCGCGACCGTCCAGCCGACATCGACCACCGCGGCGTTCCGCCACCGCAAGTGCAAGAGCCACAACACGAACAGCAGTCCGACCGCTGCACTCGTTCCCACCAGGATCATCGGCCAGACCGCTGAGTTCACGTCCCCTCCGTACAGTGTCTCCTGCCACGCCCCGTAAACAAACAGCCCAGCGGGCCATTGCGCTCCCTCGGTCAATATACTACTATTCAGTTATATATGACACCGCTCGCCGTCCTCCTGGCGCTGGTCATCGGGCTGACCCTCGGTCTGCTCGGCGGTGGAGGCTCGATCCTCACGGTCCCGGTGTTCGTCTACGCGCTCGGACTCGAGCCGAAACGTGCGATCGCCATGAGTCTGCCGGTGGTCGGCGCCGCCGCGCTCGTCGGTGCGTTCCAGCATTGGCGCAAAGGCAATGTGGTCCTCGGGACGGCGCTCCCGTTCGGCGCGGCGGCGATGGTCGGTGCGTTTCTCGGGGCACGACTCGCCGGCGGTATCAACGGGCACATCCAGCTCGCGATGTTCGCCGTGGTCATGCTCGGCGCAGCGATCTCGATGTTCCGGAGCGCACTGCGCAGCGAACCCGCGATCCCGCGCGACAAGCCATCGTGGAGCGCGCTCCTCGCGATCGGCGTGGGCGTCGGTGCGGTCACCGGATTGGTCGGTGCGGGCGGTGGGTTCCTCATCGTGCCCGCACTCGTGATCCTCGGTGGATTGTCGATGTCGCACGCGGTGGGGACGTCGCTGCTGGTGATCGCGATGAACACGCTTTCGGGCTTCCTCGGCTACCGGGGCACGGTCGACATCGACTGGCCCTTGGTCGCGGCATTCGGGGGTGTCACGGCCGTCGGCATCGTTGCGGGAAGTGCGCTGGTGTCGTATGTGCCGCAACGCACGCTCAAGATCGCGTTCGCGGTCCTGCTGTTGTTGATCGGTTCGTGGATCCTCTTCCAATACGGCTCTCTCTGACTTCGCGAGGTTCTCATGCTCCTCAAACGATTCTACGATGATGGCCTGGCACAGGCCTCGTACCTGATCGGCTGCGCCGCCACCGGCGAAGCGATCGTGATCGACGCCAACCGTGACATCACGCAGTACACCGACGTCGCCGCCGCCGAGAAGCTGCGGATCACGCACATCTCGGAAACGCATATCCACGCCGACTACGTCTCGGGCTCGCGCGAGCTCGCGCGGGCCACGGGTGCACAGCTCTATCTGAGCGCCGAAGGTGGGAAGGACTGGCAGTACCGGTTCGCCGAGGATGACAAGGCGATCCTCGTGCGCCATGGTGACGTGATCAAGGTCGGCAACATCCGGTTGGAGATCCTGCACACGCCGGGACATACGCCGGAGCACATCTCGTTCCTCGTCACCGACACCGCTGGCGCGACGGATCCCATGGGCATCGTCACCGGCGATTTCGTGTTCGTCGGCGATGTGGGCCGCCCGGATCTGCTCGAGAAGGCCGCGAAGGTCGCCAACACGATGGAAGCAGGAGCGAAGGATCTCTTCCGCTCGCTCGAACGCTTCCGTGCGCTGCCGGACTATATCCAGGTGTGGCCGGGTCACGGCGCTGGTTCCGCATGCGGCAAGGCGCTCGGGGCGGTGCCGACGTCCACGGTCGGCTACGAACGCCGATTCAACTGGGGTGTGGCCACCACCAATGAGGCCGACTTCGTGACGATGGTGTTGGCGGGTCAGCCCGAGCCGCCGCTCTACTTCGCGGAGATGAAGCGGATCAACCGCGATGGTCCTCGCGTGCTCGGCGGCTTCCCGACGCCTGCGTCGGGCGACCGCACGACGCTCGCCCGTGCGTTCGGGCAGGGGGTCGTCGTGATCGACACCCGCAGCGCCGCACGCTATGCCGAGGCGCATGTGCCGGGCACGCTGAATATCCCGATGTCGAAGACGTTCTCCACTTGGGCCGGGTGGTTGGTGCGCTACGATCTCGATATCCATCTCATCGCGGACGATCGTGCGACGGCTACCAAGGCAGTGCGCGAACTCGCGATGATCGGACTCGATCGCGTGACCACGTGGTACGAAGCGAAGGTCATCGCGGACTGGAAGGCCGCCGGTGGACCGACCGGCACGGTCGCGAAGACGTCGGTCACTGCACTCGCGCCGAGGCTCGCGGCCGGCGATGTCACCGTCATCGACGTGCGCAATCAGACCGAGTGGGACGCAGGGCACCTGCCCGGCGCCCGGCATATCCCGATCGGTTACCTCGCCGAACGCCTCGGAGAGATCCCGCGTGACAAGCCGATCGTCGTGCAGTGCCAGAGTGGCGCGCGCTCGGCGATCGCGACGTCCCACCTGCAGCGGCTGGGTCTCTCCGACCTGAGCGATCTCACCGGCGGATTCGCCGCCTGGGAGAGCGCCGGGCAGCCGGTCGAGCGGGGCGCGGTCCCCGTGGGGGTGTGAGATGGCACCTCGTGTCATGACCCCCGCGTTGCTCGACGAGCTCTCCGACCGCTTCAAGGCGCTCGGAGAGCCGGCGCGCCTGCAGTTGCTTTCCGCGCTACGTCAGGGCGAGAAGAGTGTCTCCGATCTCGTCGCGATCACGGGACTCGGCCAAGCGAACGTCTCCAAGCACCTGCAACTGTTGTGTTCGGCCGGGTTCATCCACCGGCGCAAAGAGGGGACGTTCGCGTACTACGTGCTCGCCGACGCCGAGGTCTTCCAGCTGTGCGATCTGATGTGCGGACGGATCGAAGCGGAGCAGCGAGAGCGCCGGTCCGCGCTCAAACTTTCGCGCGCCTGAGCGCGAGCCCGGTGCGGACGAGATCGATCGCCCAGCAGATCGCGAGTACGACCGCACCGGCCTCGAGCGGCGGATACGCCCCGACCTCACGCCACGTGAGCACGCCGCTCAGGCCGAAGGCGAAGAGTCCACTCCAAGCGATCCAACATTGGACCTCGAAGCTCAGCGGCTGACGCCAGCGCTTCATCGTGCTGTCGGCCATCAGCCGCCTCGCACCTTCAGGAACGAATCCCAGGGCGTGGTCTCGAGCGGGATACCGAGTACCATGAGCTCGAGTACCGCGAGCGCGAGAATGGTCGCGTAGAGCACCATCGCCTGACGGGCCCCGTTCGCCGTCGCGGCACGCGCGCGCCATGCGACGACGAGTGTGCACACGCTCACGGCAGCGATACTCAGTGCCAGGAAGAGCGAGTTCGCCGGCGGGCCGAAGAACCGGCCGAGGTACGAGAGATGCGGCGGCAGGAAGTTGGCGGCCGGGTTCTCGACGCCGAAGAACACGTTGAGTTTCGCGACCTGTTGCACGGCCCAGAAGATCACGAGTGACCACATGCCCGTGCGATTCACGGCACCGCGCGTCCCGATGACAGTGGCCAGCATCAACGCGATGCATGCGAGGTCGCTCCAGAGCGTCGCGCCGATCGCCGCCGGGACTGCACTCCATGACGGCGCTGCCGCCGCGACGTCCGCAGGGACGATGCCCGTCAGTAGTCCGCCATAGAAGAGTACGGAGATCCAGCCCCACAGGAGCGCGCCACCGAGGAACGACCGCCGCACGCCGAGCGGGGAAGCGTCATCGCGCGAGATGCGGATCTCGCGCCAGCCGAGGAAGGCGAGCCCCGTGGCGAGCACGAATGCCGCACCACGCGTGACGCCGCTGCGTTGCATGGCGATGATCATCCCGGTCGCGACCCACCAGAACACCACAACGAGTGCGATCCCGCGTCGCCATAGCTGCGACGAGGACTCCCGTGCGACCGCTGGCGCGGTGAGCGGCGTCGCCTCGTCGAGCGCGGAGGTCATCGCGACGACATGGTCGCTCATGCGGAGCGTCCCGGCATCGCAGCGCTGACTGCGGCATGGATCTCTCGCGCGTCGGTGCGAGGCAAGGTCACGTACCGCGCACCCATCGCCGCAGCGACGCGCTCGGCGATCGCGCCTGGACGCGGCGCGGTGTCGATGAGGATCGTCGTGCCACCCATCGCGCGCAGCGCGGCCGCGGAGGCCAGCGCGTCGGACTCGGCCTGCGGCCGTCCGGGCGTGCCGTCGCGAGCGATGTTCGCGCGCGCGTCGGTGAGGAACACCGCGACCGTCTCTTGGCCTGTACGCCGCGCCTGTGCGACGAGTTCTCGCATGCGGTCGATCGCACTCGCGAGCGGCGTGCCGCCGCCACCGGGAAGTGCCGCGAGCGCGCGCTTCGCCGCAGCGATCGCCCTCGTGGGCGGCAGCAGCACCTCGGCCTTTGAACCGCGGAAGGCGACGAGACCGACCTCGTCGCGGCGCGCATACGACTCGGCGAGCAGGAGCTCGACCGCGCCCTTCGCTTCGGCCATCCGATGCACCGCAGCCGAACCCGACGCATCCACACAGAAGAGTGCGGTGGTGCCGGCGGGTTCGTGCAGGCGCCTGAGCCGGAAGTCATCGCGACGCACCTGCACGCTCACGCCCGAGATCGCGGGTGCGGTGTGTGCAGTCCCGGCGCCCGGTGATGTGGCATGTTCGGCAGCTGCGGCCTCACGCAGCCGACGTCGGATGCGCTGCCATGGTGCTGCAGCGCGCAGCGTCTCGAGGAGATCGAGTCGTCCGCCCGAGCGTGGATCGCCGCGACGTGTACCGACCTGCCGCCCGCGCTTGCCACCGGCGCGGTCCTCGCCCGAGCGCCCGCCGGTCTTGCCGGGCCGTGCAGGTGCGTCAGCCGAGGCGAGCAGCGACTTGGGCAACGTCGTCAGTGCCGCGCGGATCAACGTCTCCTCGAGTTCCTTCAACTCATCGGTGCTTGGGCGTTGCTCGGTCTCGTCCTGTTCGTTCTCGTCCGGAGTCTCGGGCTCTAGTTGCTCGGGCGGTGCTTCGTCCTCAGGGGCGGGGAAGCGCGTCGCGCGCGGCCCGAGTACCAACGATGCGGCGACCGCGAGGTCGTCCTCGCCGACCATCGGGCGTGCATCGAGCGCCGCGTTCGCTCGCGCGACGCGCATGGCGAAGAGGACGGCGCGCATCGAGTCGATGCCCAGGCGTACCGCGAGCGCAACCAGGGTACGCACCGCGTCGTCGTCGATGGTGATGTGTTCGAGTCGTGCGCGCGCGGCGAGCGTGCGTGCACGACGTGTGGGCGCACCGAGCACTTCATCGGCGCGCTCGTCCGCATCGTGCGCCGGGTCGCGCGTGGCGCGGGTGGCGCGTGTGTCGAGGGCGAGATGGAACGCGAGTCGATCCGCGAGCGCGGTTCCCACGCGCTCGTCGTCGCCATCGCCTTCATCCAGCGCGATGACGCCGATGCGCGCCGCGACCCGGTCGACCGCGAGACCGCGCGGCGCCGGCACCGAGTGGGTGTCGAGCGCCTGCGCGAGGCGCGCTTGCAGTCCTTCCGAGGCCCGTTCGGCGCTCGGCAGGATGATCACGCCACCGTCGGACGCGGCGAGTACGCCCTGCTCGGCGACCGGACGGCCTTCGGCGAGTGTGAGGGCGAGGTCGATGCCGCCGAGCAGCCGGTCGTCGGGGATACCGAGCGGGAGTCGGCGCATGGGCGTGCGCTCGGGGAGCGCATCGCGGAGCGACGCGAGCCACTCGTCGACGTGGTCGTAGCGGGCGGCGCGCACGAGCGCCCCGCCGAGTCCAGCAGGATCGACGGCGAGGAGCCGAGCAGCGAGCGCCGTTGCTGCGGTCACGTGCCGAACAGCTCCGTGAGTGCTCGCTCGATGCGTGCGGTGCTGCCGACGTCATCGAGCACGTTGCGACGGAGTCGATGCCGCAGCGCACTCGGGGCGATCGCGCGAAGATGTGCGGTCGTCACGTGCCGCGCGCCTTCGAGCGCGGCGACCGCACGCGCGCCGCGCAGCAGCGCGAGTTCACCGCGTACACCGTCCGTGCCCACGGCCGAGCAGAGTTCCGCGGCCTTGATGAGGACGTCGTCGGGTACCGTGAGCTTCTCGATGCGTTTGCGTGCCTTCTCGACGTGTTTGCGTATGTCGTTGTCGGCCTCCGACCACAAGGCAGCAAAGCCCTCTGGGTCGCGATCGAAGGCATCGCGACGCTTGATGACCTCGACGCGTTGCGCGAGGTCCGTGGTCGTGGTGACTTCGACCGAGAGGCCGAAGCGGTCGAGGAGCTGTGGGCGAAGGTCGCCCTCTTCCGGGTTGCCGCTGCCGACGAGGACGAACCGGGCAGGATGACGAACGCTGATGCCTTCGCGTTCGACGACGTTCTCGCCGGTGGCGGCGACATCGAGGAGCAGGTCGACGAGGTGGTCCTCGAGGAGGTTGATCTCGTCGACGTAGAGGTAGCCGCGATGCGCACGGGCCAGGAGTCCGGGCTCGAAGGCTTTCTCGCCCCGCGTGAGCGCGCGTTCGAGATCGAGTGCACCGACGACGCGGTCTTCCGTGGCGCCGAGTGGCAGGTCGACGACCGGCACTGCGCGTGACTCGGTGCGGAGCTTGGTGCCGTCCTTCTCGCGCGCGCGGCAGTCCGCGCATTTGCGACCGTTGGCTTTAGGGTCGCAGCCGTAGCGGCAGCCCACCACGACGGGGATCTCCGGGAGGAGCGCCGGCAGGGCTCGGACGGCGGTGGACTTCGCTGTTCCGCGGTGTCCTAGGATAAGGACCCCTCCTATAGAAGGGTCGACCGCGGTCAGGAGGATCGCCCGCTTCATCTCGTCCTGACCGACGATGGCCGAGAAGGGGAAAGGACTGTGCACCGCGCGCTCCGGGGGAAGGGTGGCACTGACGATTTTACGGTATTTCAGCCATTGTCGCAATAGGTTGACAGTTTAGAACGTCTGGTCCTCTTGACACTTTTCGAATTCGACCCTATCCTCGCGCATCACGAACGGGACCCCGATTCTCGGGTCCGCGGTCGTCTCCCCCCGCGCTCAGGAAAGATGGGATCCAGACAGCTTGCCATCGATAGTGCGTCGCTGCGAGACGATCGGATTCCACTGACCTGGCGGGATCGCCTGCTCGCGTGGCGGGATGCGATCCAGTCGAGTCCACGGTTCCAACGTTGGGCTGCGTCGTTCCCGCTCACTCGGGCGACGGCTCGCCGTCGGTCGCAGGCGCTCTTCGATTTGGCGGCGGGATTCGTCTACACGCAGACGTTGACGGCCTGTATTCGCGTGGGGTTGTTCGATTTTCTGGCAGAACGTCCGCGGACGCGCGCGGAGATCTCGGCGCACATCGGAGTTCCGGTCGAAGAGACGGAACGACTGCTTCGTGCGGCGATCGCGTTGCGGCTGGTGCAAGGGCGTTCGAACGATCGGTACGGCTGCGGCCCAATGGGCGCTCCCCTGATCGGGAACGAAGGGTTGGTACGGATGATCGAACACAACTCCCTGTTGTATAAAGACTTAACGGATCCCATCGCGTTCTTTCGAAACAGTACCGGCAACAGCAGGGCGGTGCGGCAGCACTTTCCGTTCGCGAGTGTCGCCAACCCCGAGGAGTTCGGGCGAGATGCCGTTGCTGACTACTCGGCGCTCATGGCCGAAACGGTGCGGCCGCTGGCTGATGACATCCTCGATCGGTTCCCGCTGGGTGCGCGCCGGACCCTGCTCGACGTCGGTGGTGGCGAAGGTGCGTTCCTCGCAGAAGTCGCTTGGCGATACCAGGGACTCAAGCTGAAGTTGTTCGATCTCCCGGCTGTCGTAGAGGGAGCGAAGGTACGTTTGGCCCGGCTGGGGCTTGTAGGGCGGGTGGAATTGTCCGGGGGGAACTTTCATCAGGACCCTCTCCCAGTCGGTGCCGACGTAATCACCTTGGTGCGTGTGCTGCTCGACCACGACGATGAGTCTGTGATGCGGCTACTGCACAAGGTGAAGCAGGTGCTCGAGCCGAACGGGGTTCTCCTGATTGTCGAACCGTTCTCCGGAGTGCGCGGAGCGGAGACGGTCGGGGATGCCTATTTCGGCCTCTACCTGCGGGCCATGGGACGTGGTCGCGCGCGGCGCGCAGACGAACTCCGCGTGCTGCTCGCCAAGGCGGGATTCTCCCGCACGAAGGTGCATGAGACGCGGTATCCGGTGTACGCCGGCCTTATCTCCGCGAACCACTGAGGTCAACGAACTAGCTGGACAGACAGTGGAACTGGGGGAGGCCTGTCCCTCACTGTCACGCTGTATTGACAGATTCGTATGTAAGGTACACGTTACTGCATCTGATTTCCTTTTCCGGCACGCTCGCGTTGAACACACTCGCAGTCGTCTTCGATCAACCACGCCAGCTCTCGCTGCGCGAGCTCACGCTCGCGCCGCTAGGCGCTTCAGATGTGGTCGTAGACATTGCGTGGTCTTCCATCAGCGCGGGCACGGAGCGCCTTCTATGGGAAGGCCGCATGCCGATGTTCCCGGGACTCGGCTATCCGCTCGTGCCGGGCTACGAGTCGGTGGGACGCGTGACCGAAGCCGGTCCTGATGCGACGTTGTCGGTCGGCACGACCGTGTTCGTGCCGGGCGCGAACTGCTTCGGTGATGTGCGCGGACTCTTCGGTGGAGCGGCGCGCCGCGTCGTGTCACCGGCGTCGCGACTCATCGCCGTCGATGCCGCACTCGGCGAACGCGCGACGCTGCTCGCGCTCGGCGCCACCGCGTACCACGCACTCCGCGCCGGTGCGGTGTTGCCGGATCTCATCGTCGGCCATGGCGTCTTCGGACGTCTTGCGGCGCGCATCACCCGGGCGCTCGGTGGTGACGTGACGGTGTGGGAGCGCAACGGCGTGCGGCGCAACGGCGCGACCGACTACGTGATCACTGACGCCGCCGACGATACCCGTCGCGACTACCGCTGCATCTTCGACGCGAGCGGCGACGCCGCGCTGATCGACACGCTCGTCCTGCGTCTCGCGAAGGGCGGTGAGATCGTGCTCGCCGGCTTCTACTCGACGCCGATCAGCTTCGCGTTCCCGCCGGCCTTCATGAAAGAAGCGCGACTCCGCGTCGCCGCTGAATGGGCCCCAGGCGATCTCGCCGCCGTGCTCGACCTCGTCCATGCGGGATCACTCTCGCTCGACGGGCTCATCACCGATCTCTCCCCCGCCGATCGCGCAGCCGACGCCTACCGCGCCGCCTTCGACGATCCTGCCTGCCTCAAGATGGTCCTCGACTGGAGAACGCTCTCATGATCGACACTGGCCCCCGCTCCGGTGACGCGCTCGTGCAGCTGCATCGCAACGTCCGCGATGAAGCTGCAGCCGAACCTGCGGCGGTGAACACCGCCAAGCCGACCAAGGAGACGCAGATCATCGCGATCTACGGCAAGGGCGGCATCGGCAAGAGTTTCACGCTCTCCAATCTCTCGTACATGATGGCGCAGCAGGGCAAGAAGGTCCTGCTCATCGGTTGCGACCCCAAGAGCGACACGACGTCGCTGCTGTTCGGTGGCCGCGCCTGCCCGACGATCATCGAGACCTCGTCGAAGAAGAAGCTCGCCGGCGAAGAGGTGAGCATCTCCGATGTGTGCTTCAAGCGCGACGGTGTGTTCGCCATGGAGCTCGGTGGCCCCGAGGTCGGCCGTGGCTGCGGCGGCCGCGGGATCATCCATGGGTTCGAACTGCTCGAGAAGCTCGGCTTCCATGACTGGGGCTTTGACTACGTGCTGCTCGACTTCCTGGGCGACGTGGTCTGCGGCGGCTTCGGTCTCCCGATCGCGCGCGACATGTGCCAGAAGGTCATCGTGGTCGGCTCCAACGACCTGCAGTCGCTCTACGTGGCGAACAACGTCTGCTCGGCGGTGGAGTACTTCCGCAAGCTCGGCGGCAACGTCGGCGTGGCGGGCATGGTGGTGAACAAGGACGACGGCACCGGTGAAGCGGCGGCGTTCGCGGCGAAGGCAGGGATCCCGATCCTCTCCGCGATCCCGGCGCACGAGGACATCCGCCGCAAGAGCGCGAACTACGAGATCGTCGGGATCCCCGGCACGCAGTGGGGCCCGATGTTCGAGACCCTCGCGACCAATGTCGGCGAAGCGCCGCCGGTGCGCCCGAAGCCGCTCACGCAGGACGAGCTGCTCGGCCTGTTCGCCGGTGATGTGGTGGGTCGCAACGTCGTGCTCGAGCCGGCGACGGTGTTCGACATGGTCGGGCGCGACGACGTGTCGAAGCCCTCGCTCGAAGTCATCTACGACACGGTCTGAGTCGATGTCCACCTCCCTTCCCATCGTCGAGAACCCGGCCGCCCTCGCGGGCGACGGGCTCGGCTGTCATTCCGGAAAGGAGCAACTCACCGCGGCCGCTCGTGCCGCGGGGAAGTCGGATACCCTCGACCAGTACGCGAAGGACTATCCGAAGGGCCCGCACGACCAGCCGCAGTCGATGTGTCCCGCGTTCGGCTCGCTGCGCGTGGGGCTGCGCATGCGCCGCACCGCGACGATCCTCTCGGGCTCCGCGTGCTGCGTGTACGGACTCACGTTCACCTCGCACTTCTACGGCGCGCGCCGCACGGTGGGCTACGTGCCGTTCAACTCGGAGACGCTCGTCACGGGGCAGCTCTTCGAGGACATCCGCGACGCCGTCTACAAGATGGCCGATCCGGCCCTCTACGATGCGATCGTGATCACGAACCTCTGCGTGCCGACGGCATCCGGCGTCCCACTGCAGCTCCTGCCCAAGGAGATTAACGGCGTCCGGATCATCGGCATCGACGTCCCTGGCTTCGGTGTGCCCACCCACGCCGAAGCCAAGGATGTCCTCTCCGGTGCCATGCTGCGCTACGCGCGCACCGAGGCCGAACTCGGTCCGGTGGCGGCGCCGCGCGGCGGCAAGAGCGAGAAGCCGACGGTCACGCTCCTGGGTGAGATGTTCCCCGCAGACCCGGTCGGCATCGGCATGATGCTGGAGCCGCTGGGGCTCGCCGCCGGACCGGTGGTGCCAACGCGCGAATGGCGCGAGCTCTACGCCGCGCTCGACTGCGCGGTGGTCGGCGCGATCCACCCGTTCTATACCGCGAGCGTCCGTGAGTTCGAGGCGGCTGGTCGGAAGGTCGTCGGCTCGGCACCGGTCGGGCTCGATGGCACGGCAGCGTGGCTCGAGGCTATCGGTGCAGCCGCCAACGTGAGCGCCGACCGCATCGATGCGGCCAAGGCGCGCATCCTGCCGGCGATCAAGGGTGCACTTGAGAAGATGCCGATCAAGGGCCGGATCACGATGAGCGGTTACGAGGGCTCCGAGCTGCTCGTGGCGCGACTCCTCGTGGAGAGTGGCGCCGACGTGCGCTACGTCGGCAGTGCCTGCCCCAAGACCAAGTGGAGCGACAGCGACCGCGAGTGGCTCGAGGCGAAGGGCGTGCACGTGCAGTTCCGCGCCTCGCTGGAGCAGGACCTCGCGGCGATGCACGAGTTCCAGCCTGACCTCGCGATCGGCACGACACCGGTCGTGCAGAAGGCGAAGGAGCTCACCATCCCGTCGCTCTACTTCACGAACCTGATCTCGGCGCGGCCGCTGATGGGCCCCGCCGGCGCCGGTTCGCTCGCCCAGGTGGTGAACGCGGCGCTCGGCAACAAGGCGCGCTTCGAGACCATGAAGGAGTTCTTCGCCGGCGTCGGAGAAGGACACGCAGCCGGTGTGTGGGAGAACGTGCCGCGGGACAAGCCGGAGTTTCGCGAGCACTACAAGCGGCACCTCGCCAAGCTGGCGCGCGCGCGCAAGGCGGAGGAGATGGTCTGATGCTGATCCTCGACCATGATCGCGCGGGCGGGTATTGGGGTGCGGTGTACGTCTTCACCGCCATCAAGGGACTGCAGGTCGTCATCGACGGCCCTGTGGGCTGCGAGAACCTGCCGGTGACTTCGGTGCTGCATTACACCGATGGCCTGCCGCCGCATGAGTTGCCGATCGTCGTCACCGGCCTCGGCGAGGAGCAGCTCGGACGCGAGGGAACCGAAGGCTCGATGAAGCGCGCGCACAAGGTGCTCGACCCCGAGTTGCCTTCGGTGGTGGTGACGGGCTCGATCGCCGAGATGATCGGCGGCGGCGTGACGCCGGAAGGGACGGGGATCCAGCGCTTCCTGCCGCGTACGATCGACGAGGACCAGTGGCAGTGCGCGAACCGCGCGATGTTCTGGCTCTGGACCGAGTACGGCCTGAAGAAGGGCACGCGCCCCAAGAAGACGGAGCGCGCGCCTGGCGCCAAGCCGCGCGTGAACATCATCGGCCCCGCCTACGGCACGTTCAACACGCCGAGCGACCTGCATGAGATCCGGCGTCTCGTCGAGGGACTCGGGGCCGAGATCAACATGGTCTTCCCGCTCGGGAGCCACCTGCAGGATGTGCCGCGCCTGGTCGATGCCGACGTGAACGTCTGCATGTACCGCGAGTTCGGGCGGATGCTCTGCGAGGCGCTCGAGACGCCGTACCTCCAGGCGCCGATCGGGCTGCACTCCACGACGAAGTTCCTGCGCACGCTGGGCGAGATGCTGGGGCTCGACCCCGAACCGTTCATCGAGCGCGAGAAGCACACGACGATCAAGCCCATCTGGGACCTGTGGCGTTCGGTCACGCAGGACTTCTTCGGCACGGCGAGCTTCGCGATCGTCGCCAACGACACCTATGCGCGCGGCGTGCGACACTTTCTCGAGACGGAGATGGGGTTGCCGTGCACGTTCTCGGTCTCACGGCTCCCTGGCAAGAAGACGCTGAACGACGAAGTGCGTGAGATGGTCAAGACGAAGACGCCGCTGATCCTCTTCGGCAGCTACAACGAACGGATGTACCTCGCCGAGGCCGGTGGTCGCGCGATGTACATCCCGGCCTCGTTCCCGGGCGCGATCATCCGTCGCCACACCGGCACGCCGTTCATGGGCTACGCCGGGGCGACGTACCTCATCCAGGAAGTCTGCAACGCGCTCTTCGATGCGCTCTTCCACATCCTCCCGCTCGGGACGGACATGGACAAGGTGGAGGCGACGCCGTCCAAGCTGCATCGCGAGATGGAGTGGAGTGACGAGGCGAAGGAACTGTTCGACGAACTGCTGGAGGCGCAGCCCATCTTGGTGCGCATCTCGGCAGCCAAGCGGCTGCGCGATGCGTCAGAGCACGATGCGCGCGGACTCGGTGACACCGTGGTCATGCGCGAGCATGTCCTTGCCTCGCGTCGGTCGATGACCGGAGCGGGGGTCTAGCCGATGGCGCGGATCACCGCCTCCGTCTCGCCCGGGCGCTCCTCGTGGAGCAAGTGTCCGGCGCCCTCCCAGGCGACGACCGTCGCCGACGGGATGCGCGCGGCGGCTTTGCGCAGCTCGGCGATGGGCACGAACCCGTCGCGCGTGCCGTGCACGAGCGTGATGGGCGGGAGCGCGGCCGTCGCGAGCGAGTCCATGAGCCCGGCGAGATCCCAGTGGGCCATGAGCGCCATCGAGCCGCTGACGTGCGACGCTGCGGCGAAGAGTGCGCGGTACCGCGCGCGTTGCGCCTCGGGCACGGGTGATCCGGTGGCGGAGAGCAACGAGTCGGTGATGAACGGTTGTGCACCGAGCGCAGCGCCGAGGCTAGCGGTGAGCGACGAAGTCACGAACGGCGTGATCAACGGCGCGACGAGCTCGCGGTATGCGGCGGGCGGTGCGACGAGTGCCGCACCGAATCCGGCAATGCCGCGGAGCGGCAGCAGCGCATCGCGCGCGATGGCGAGCAGGACGGCGGCACCGGCGGAGTGGCCGGCGGCGACCGTTGGCTCGAGTGAGAGCGATGCGCAGAGTGCGCGCACCGCGCGCGCCATGGCGGTGATGGTCGGCGCTTCGGGCAGGGCGGAGCTGAACCCTTGGCCCGGCAAGTCCGGCACGATGACCGTGCGGTCGCGCGCGAGGAGCGGAAGGACGGCGCCCCACGAGTGTGAGGCGCCGCCGGTGCCATGCAACAGGAGCACGGCTGGTCCCGTGCCGGCGATCTGCACATGCCAGCGCACTCCTGCGGCTTCGATGAAGCGGCTGGATGCGGCGTTGGGCCATGACGCGCGAAGCGCGTTCCAGTCGGGCAGGTCGGCGGAAGTCATGGACCGAAAGATGGTAGCACCCCGGGTATCGAACGAGCCCGGGAACCCGTACCGCGCGGGTATCCGCGGGACCGCATACCCACTTGGAGGTGGAGTATGAGTAGCAACGGTGGAATGAACGAAGAACAGGCCCGTCGGTTCCACGGACAGTTCATGCTGGGCACGCTGTCGTGGGTCGGGGTCGCCGTCGTGGCGCATTTCCTCGCCTGGTCGTGGCGTCCGTGGTTCTGAGCTACGGCGCCCACTCACACTAAGGAGGAGGAAAAATGTTCAGAGCTTGGATCGGCCTGAATGGCCATGAAGTACTGATGGGTACCGCAGCGTTCGTGGTCACCGCAGTGCTCGTGATGCACATCTTCGCGTTCGGACAGCTCGGCTGGCCGAAGAGTCTGAAGGCGAAGTACAACCCGTCCGCGGTGGCGTCGGCGACCCGCTGACCTCCCTTCGGTAAGGCTGAGTCACCTGGGTCAGGGCGTTCCTCAGGAACGCCCGCCCAGCTTGCCCGGCCAGGGACCCATTCCTAATGGAGAGCTAGTATGCACCGCATCTGGTTGATGTTCGACCCACGCCGCGTGATGGTGGCCCTGACGGGCTTCATCGCGGTGCTGGCGCTGTTGATCCACTTCATCCTGCTCAGTTCGAACCGTTACTCGTGGATCGAGAACGGAACCCTCGCCGCGCAGGCGGCGCCCGTTGGTACCATGGCCCCCGTCGCCGCCGCCGAGATGGCGCCGCTTCCGGCGGGTCGGTAAAGCAGGTCCCGGGAATGGTGGCGCGGGGCCGAGGCGACGTGTCGTCTCGTCCCCCCCACCACCTCCCGTCGGGACGTCGGTTGCGTCTGCCGACGTGAAAAGTTCAGACGCCCCAATCGGAGAACTCCGCGATGGCGATGCTCAGTTTCGAGAAGAAGTACCGGGTGCGAGGCGGGACACTGCTCGGCGGTGACCTCTTCGACTTCTGGTTCGGCCCCTTCTATGTGGGCTTCTTCGGTGTAACCACGATTTTCTTCACGGCCGTCGGCACGTTGTTGATCCTCTACGGCGCGGCGATCGGCCCGACGTGGAATATCTGGCAGATCAACATCGCACCGCCGGACCTCAAATACGGCCTCGGCTTCGCGCCACTCGCCGAGGGCGGACTCTGGCAGGTCATCACGCTCTGTGCGGTGGGTGCGTTCGGATCGTGGGCGCTGCGACAAGCGGAGATCTCGCGCAAGCTCGGCATGGGGATGCACATCCCCTGGGCGTACGGCATGGCCGTCTTCGCGTACGTGACGCTGGTCATCATCCGCCCCTTGTTGCTGGGCGCGTGGGGCCACGGCTTCCCGTACGGGATCTTCTCGCATCTCGATTGGGTGTCGAACGTCGGGTATCAATACCTGCACTTCCACTACAATCCGGCGCACATGATCGCGATCACGTTCTTCTTCACGACCACGCTCGCGCTCGCGATGCATGGGTCGCTCATCCTCTCAGTGACGAATCCGAAGAAGGGTGAGCCGGTGAAGACGAGTGAACACGAGAACGTCTTCTTCCGCGATTTCCTCGGCTACTCCATCGGCGCGATCGGCATCCATCGCCTCGGTCTCTTCCTTGCGCTGAGCGCGGGCTTCTGGAGCGCGGTCTGCATCGTGATCTCCGGCCCGTTCTGGACGAAGGGCTGGCCGGAATGGTGGGGCTGGTGGCTCAATCTTCCCATCTGGCGCTAGGAGCCGACCCCGATGCTTGAATACCAGAATCTGTTCTCACGCGTCCAGATCCGGCATGCGCCGGATCAGGGACTGCCGATCGACGAGACGTTCGGTCAACGCTACGGCACCGGTGTCTTCAGCTACTGGCTGGGGAAGCTCGGCGACGCGCAGCTCGGCCCGATCTATCTCGGCTTCTGGGGCCTGACCTCGGCGATGTGCTTCTTCATCGCGTTCGAGATCGTCGGCCTGAACATGATGAAGTCGGTGGGCTGGAGTCCGGTCGAGTTCATTCGCCAGCTGCCGTGGCTCGCGCTCGAGCCGCCCTCACCCGAGTACGGGCTACGCTTCCCGCCGCTCGCGAAGGGGGGCTGGTACTTGATCGCCGGCTTCTTCCTCACCATGAGCATCATCCTCTGGTGGGTGCGCACGTATACGCGTGCTCGCGCACTCGGCATGGGGACGCATCTCGCATGGGCGTTCGGCTCGGCGATCTTCCTCTACCTCTCGTTCTTCTTCCAGCCGCTGCTGCTGGGGAGCTGGAGCGAGATGGTGCCGTTCGGGATCTTCGCGCACCTCGACTGGACGTCGGCGTTCTCCATCCGCTACGGCAACCTGTACTACAACCCGTTCCATGCGCTCTCGATCGTGTTCCTCTACGGTTCGGTGCTGCTGTTCGCGATGCATGCCGCGACGATCCTTGCGGTGAGCCGCTTGGGCGGCGAACGCGAGATCGAGCAGATCACCGACCGCGGCACAGCGGCCGAGCGTTCGGCGATCTTCTGGCGCTGGACGATGGGCTGGAATGCGACGATGGAGTCGATCCACCGCTGGGCGTGGTGGTTCGCGGTGCTCGTGACGTTCACGGGCGGCATCGGCATCCTGCTCACCGGTACCGTGGTCGACAACTGGTACCTCTGGGCGGTGAAGCACGGCGTGGCGCCGGCGTATCCCGCGCAGAACATCCTGACGGCGGAGCAGCTCGAAGCGCTGCGTGGTCAGTATCCGGGGCGCCTGCAGAACGGCTTCCCGACCTACACCATGCCGGCCCCGATGGCACCGATGGATTCGACGGCTGCGGCACCGACCACTTCCGCGCCGGCGCTCCCGCCGACTGGGGGGAACTGAGATGCGCTCGACCCGTGTTGCGGCCCTCGCCGCACTCACATTGCTCGTGACCGGTTGCCAGTTCTTCGGCAGCAAGGATCGCGCGGTCGTCCAGAAGGGCTATCGAGGTACGGCGATGGAGATCAACTACGTCGCCGCGACGCAGCAAGCCGGTCTCGAGGAGATGGCGCGGAAGATCCCTGCCATCCTGCCTCCCGCGCCGGTGCTGCCGCCAGGACCGTCGCCCTACCAGAACCTGCAGGTGCTGGGCGACATCTCGGTGGCCGAGTTCAACCGCACGATGATCTCGATGGCGACGTGGGTGGCCGGTGGCGCAGGCAACTGCGCGTACTGCCACAACATCCAGAACTTCGCTGCAGACACGTATCCCGACGGCCAGGCGATCTACACCAAGGCGGTCGCGCGTCGGATGATCGCGATGACGCGGAAGATCAACAGCGAATGGTCGGAGCATGTCGGCAATACCGGCGTGACCTGCTACACCTGTCACGTCGGCAAGCCGCTTCCGAACGGCCTCTGGTTCTACACCAACGAGAATCAGCTCCTCCGCCACTACCTCGACGGCGGGGGCGCGCGCGTGACGTCGAAGACGATCGCGCCGAGCAACGCCAACCGGACGAGTGTGAAGCAGACGGAGTGGACGTATGCGCTGATGATCACTCAGTCGACGTCGCTGGGCGTGAACTGCACCTTCTGCCACAACTCGCGACAGTTCGCGAGCTGGGAGCAGGCGCCCCCGCAGCGTGTGACCGCGTACGCCGGCATCCAGATGCTGCGTGACCTCAACACGAACTACCTGGCGCCACTCGCGCCGGTCTATCATCCCTCGCGCCTCGGCCCGATGGGTGACGCACCGAAGGCGCAGTGCCTGACCTGCCACAACGGGGTCTACAAACCGCTCTACGGCTACCAGATGGCCAAACACTACCCGGCCTTCTGGGGAGGACGGACCGACTGGACGAGTCCGCTGCCGGCGCCGTACACCAAAACGGTAGCTGCGGTAGCAACAGATTCGACGGCCATGGCCATGCCGACGGACACCACGGCGACGGCACCGCCTCCCGGCGGACGTTGAACGCTCGGCGGGTCCGCGGGTGGTAACGAGATGAGGGCGATGCGGAGGACTCTCCGCATCGCCCTCTACCGTTGCGCGGCCCGTGCGAGGTCGTCGAGATACGCCTCGATCGTGCTGGTGTGGCCCATCAGGTACGTGGAGACGAAACGGAAGAGTGCAGAGCGCACCACGCCGTCCTCGCGGATGGTGATCCGCGTGCGGGCGCTATCGAGTTCGACGAGCGTGAACGACCATTCCCCGCCGAAGGCGAGCGCCTCGGTATCGATGACACTCTTGAACTCCCGATCCGGGACGAGCTCCCGGAACACGAACGGGATCTCGCCATTGCTACCGTGTTCGACGTAGCGCACCGCGCCTTCGGGTCGATCCATGATCTCGACTCGAGTCAGTCCGGTGCGCCATGACGGATGCGCTTCGACGTCGCGTACGAGCGACGCCACACGAACCAGAGGCGCGGGAATCTCCCGAGTTACGGACGCGGTGTGCCGTTCGGGCAACCGACGTCCGACGAGCACGACAATGATGCCGGCAACAACAAGAATCGCGACGAGCGCACCAGTGATGACGAGCACGAGCTTCATGAGGTAGCCTCTGGGGTGTGCGCACGAAGCCGGGTCGCGGCGGCGGCGAGGGTGGCCAGCCCCCGAACCGCGACCACGCGCTCGTCCGCCGGGATCTCGTCGAGCAACGCTGCGACGCGATCGGTGTCCAAGACGGAGTCGCTGCGCAACGTGCCCCTGCCGCGCTCCGTGAGCCTCAGTCGCCGTCGTCGCTGATCGGATGGGTCGACGTCACTCGTCAGCAACCCCAGGGATTCGAGTCGGGCGATGTGCGCGCTCAGTGTGGACTTCGCGATCCCCAGATGGTCCGCGAGTGGGCCGGCTTCGGCACCGTTGTGCCCGATATGTGCGAGGACTCCGGACTCGCGGTCCGTGAGTCCGCTGCCGTGTGGCTGTCCGCGGGTGCGGTGCTCGACATGGCAGGCATGCCAGAGCTTGGGGTACGCCTGCTGGACGATCTCGACGAGAGTGAGGTCTGCCATGCGCGAAGTGTGGTGTCCGCACGATCGTTCGTCAAATCGAACGATCGGGACGCACTTCTCGAACGGATTCGGCGAGGGATCGCAGCATGCCGACGCACACCGACGAACCTGCGCCCGTTCAACAGCCCGGCGAGCGTTCCCCGATGGAGTAGCGCCGCCCGGCGCTAGCGGTGAACGTCGTGTCCCAGTCACGGCAGTTCACCCTGCGAATGGAGACGGAGACGGGGCCGGGGGCGACAGTGGTGGCGACCAGTCCTCGACCGCCGACGATGCCGAGCTGCCGGCCATTGACGAAGAGCACGGTCTCGAGGACCTGGCTTCCGACGCGCACGACGGACGAGTCCTCCGGCGCCTCGATGTCGACGACCGGTGCGGCCGCGACGCGTGCGGCGAAGGCGGCGAGTGCGGAGTCGAGCGACACCTTCTGCTCGGTGGAATCCCCCGTGACCGTGCCGCTCGAGTCTGCGACGCGGCTCGAATCCGTTACGACCGGCTCCGGTGTCGTCGCGACCGGAACCGCGGGCGTGGCGGCCGCGATCTGCGACGGTATGTCGTCAGCGAACTCGTCCCGCAGCAGATACCACGCGGTGCCGCCGAGTGCCGCGAGCACAACGAAGACGATGAGCAACGAGCTCCCGGTCGACGTCTGCTGCACTGACTGTTGCTGCGTCGCCGTTATCGGACGTGGCTTGGCGCCTGAGGTGACCAGCGACGGGTTCGAGCGTGGAATCGGCGTGGTGGGACCGGAGGTGACCGTGGCGCCGGAGATCGCGGCCGCACCGACCGGCGCGCTTGCGACCACGCCGGGCGCCATGCTGGGCCTGCCGCCCGTCGGTTTTGCTATCGCGGCGGCGGCTTCCAGCGCGGTCGCCGCCTCAGCGAGCGAGGCGAATCGCTGTTCGGGCTCCTTCGCCAACATGCGGTTCACGCACTCTGCCACGCCGAGCGGCACGTCGAGTCGCAGCGTTCGGATAGGCGGCACCGGATCGAGGAGGTGTCCGCGCATCACCTCGCCGAGTGACGGGCCATCGAACGGCGCGCGCCCGGTCAGCATCTCGAACGCGACGATGCCGAGCGAATACTGGTCGGCGGCGCCGGTGATGGCCTGGCCGTTGAACTGCTCGGGCGACATGTAGGCCGGCGTGCCGATGACGGTGCCCGCCTGCGTGAGCTGCTGAGCGTCATCGCGTTTGGCGATGCCGAAGTCGGTGACGTAGGGCCAGCCGTCGTCGCCGAGCATGATATTCGCCGGCTTCACGTCGCGATGTACGACACCGCGCTCGTGTGCGTAGAACAGCGCTTTCCCGACCGCCGAGATGATGCGTGCGACCTCGGCGATGGATTGTGCGCCCTGCTTGCGGAGGATCGCGTCGAGGCCGCGGCCTTCGATGAACTTCATCGCGAAGAACGGGAGTGCGGGATCCTCACCGATCGCGTAGATGGGAACGATGTTCGGATGGCTCAGTGCGGCGGCGACCCGCGCCTCGCGCCGAAAGCGCTCGAAGGCTCCCGGCGAGGATGCGACCTCAGCGGACATCACCTTGATGGCCACCTCGCGCTCGAGCGCGATTTCCGTGGCGCGGAAGACCGTCGCCATGCCACCGGCGCCGAGTTCGGCGTGGATGGAATAGCGTCCCGCGGTCGACGCGCGGAGGCGGTCGACCAGCGGCGTGTCTCGGGGTGTGTTCGGTGGGGTGGGGGTGTTCATCTTTCGTGGGGCGGGCCCAACTATAAAGACGAATCGACCGGTCAGGACGCCACAGAGCCGCGCTTCGACTCGCCCGGAACTACTCCCTGGGCAGCGGGGGCGGCGAGATGAACGGATCTTGTCTGAAGTTCGGGATGCCCTGACCCCGCCGTCGCGTATCCGCGATCTTGCGAAGTGTTCCCGTCTGTCCGCCGCCGTTCCGTCGCCCTTCCGCCGCCCTTCCGACCCCGCCCAATGCGCCTCTCCCTCATCGCCCTCGCCATCCTGCTGTCCGTCGCACCCTCCTCCGGCGCGGCGCAGTCCGATTCCACGGCGGTCGTTGCAACCCTTGATCGTTTCCTTCGTGCGCTCTACGCTCGTGATACCGCGGCGATGAAGGCCGAGTTCGAGACCGACGCGCGCATGACCCTGTTGCGACCCGATCCTGCGGGTGGCATGCGTGTGGTCGCGCTCAATGCTGACGGCTTCGTGAAGGCTGCGACCAATCCCAACGGTCCTGCGCTGGACGAACCGCTCCGCAACCTGGTCGTGTTGATCGATGGCGACCTGGCCAGCGTCTGGGGTGAGTACCAGGTGCGCGTTCAGGGGAGGGTGAGCCACTGCGGCTACGACGCGTTTCACCTCGTGCGGCGCGGTGGCGTATGGCGCATCCTCAATGTCTCGGACACGTTCCGGCGCGAGGGGTGTGGCGCGCCGTGGACGACCAGTGCGATCGATCCATCCCGGACTCCGCGCTAGCGGCGGTCACCGCGGACTACGCGCGCTCGGGCGGGGGTGGAGCGCCGGAGGGTGAAGACCGTGATCTCCGGTCGCACGTTGAATCGCGCTTGGATGAGATGGCCGACCCCGCGGCTGATGTACAGCGTACGCGCGTCATCGACGGTCACGGCGCCCGAAACGTAGCGCTTGTTCTCCACCGGTAGCAACGGCGGAGGCAGGAACGGCGCTTTGCATTGTCCGCCGTGCGTGTGCCCGCTGAGCATCCAGCCGCGATAGCCCGGCCACGCGAACTTGTCAGCGGTATCAGGGTTATGAACCAGGACGAGGGCCGCGTCGTTGCTTCGCCCCTCGAGGGCACGCTCGACATTGGTCTGGCGCGCCCAAAGGTCGTCGACGCCGATCACGTCGAGCCCACCCACCGCGTGAGTTTCGTTTCGCAGCATCCTGATACCCGCACGCTCGGCTTCGGTGACCACTTTCGATGCCACGACCACGTCGCGCCAGTTGATGCCGTAGTCGTGGTTGCCGAGGATGCCGAGTGTCGCGAGACGACCCTTCGGAAAATCGGCGAGAACCTCGCGTAGGTGATCGAACTGCGCGGCGCCACGCGCCTCGTAGTAACTGATGAAGTCGCCGGTGACGACGACGATATCCGGCGTCAGCGCGCGGACACGCGCGAAGCTCTCGCGCAGGTAGACGTCGCTGACCTGCGGACCGATGTGCAGGTCGCTCAGTTGCACGAGGCTCGCGCCCACGAGTGCGTCGGGCAGCCCCGTGATGGGGAGGTCGCGCTCGGTGATCTCGAGCCAGTGCGGCTCGATCGCGAGCGTGTAGCCGACCGTTCCGACCGCAGCGGCGGCGGTCCCGATCGCGGCCACCTGCAGGAAACGCCGCCGATTCACAGCACGATGTCGTCGGTGCCATCGACGAACTCCACCGTCGTCTGGCGCCGGCGATCGACGACGAGGCGCGTGACGTCAGGGCGTGCGTAGTGTCCTGAGGGATCGAAGTTCTGTCGCTCGCGGCGGACGAGCCCGTGATGCAGCGTGACCGCGATCAGGCACTCGGCGTCGGCCACGGGTTCGACGAGCCAACGGCCATCGGGCGCGGCGATGCAGGATCCGCCGTTTGCGAGCAGCTCCTCGCTGGCTGCGCGGATCTCCGCGGCATGCGGGAGGGCATCACCGATGTCGGACCGGCGCAGCAGCGCCGAGGCCGAGATCACGTAGGAGCGACTCTCACGCGCGATGAAGCGTGTGATGTCCGAGGTGTTGCGGACGTTGCCGGGCCACAACGCGATATGGAGGTCCTCTCCTTGGGCGTACAGTGCGGCGCGCGGGAGCGGCATCCAGTTCTCCCAGCAGTTCAACGCCCCGACGGTGAACGGGCCGACCGGATTGGTGACCAGTCCGTGGCCGTCGCCGATGGCCCATGCCAGCCGTTCTTCGTAGGTGGGCATGAGTTTGCGGTGTACGGTGAGGATGCGCCCGTCGCTGCCGATCTGCACGGCGCTCGCGTAGACACTGTGACCGCCGCGGTCACCCGCCCGCTCGATGCAGCCGACCACGACGTGGACGCCGTGATCGCCAGCGGCCTCCTGGAGGCGGAAGAGTCCGTTGTTCCCGACGTCCACCGCTTGGTCGAGGTAATGCGCGTAGAGCGCCTTCTGCGTGGGCGACTCGAACCGCGCGGCGTCGGTGCGCTCGAGCCAGAACGGATAGCCCGGCACCAATGCTTCACCGAATGCGACGAGTGCACAGCCGTCGTTGGCCGCGCCCTCGATCCACTGTGCCACCTTCGTGATGGTGGCCTCGCGATCGAGCCAGACGGGTGCGATCTGCGCGACGGCGACGCGGAGCGTGTCGGATTCGGCCATGCTGAAGACTACTGCGACGTTCGGCGGGTCGGAACTTGTGACCTAGGCCACGTTCGCGGCCGTGTGCAGGCTGTAGATTCCCGCCCGACCCCTTCCTCCATCCGACCATGCGCCTCTCCAACCGTCGTTCCAGCCATCCCCATGCGATTCGCTCGTTGAGCGTCGCCCTGCTGCTCCTGACTTCGGCCGCGTGCGGGAAGAAGGACAGCGAGGCGGCTGCGGACGTGCCTGCTGCGGACGTGCCTGCTGCTAGCGCCATGCCTTCGGACGCCGCCGCGCCCGCTGGCGCCGTGGCAACAAAGGCCTTCGACCTCGCCGCGATCCCGATGGCGAAGGACACCTTGCCCGCCTTCCCGTTCGTGGAGTGGCCGGACTACGTCCCGGCCGATTCACGGAGTGTCGAAGCCTCGGTCTCGCTCGATGAACTGACGGTCATCGCCGGAGAGCAGCTCGTCACGCTGGAGGGCCGCCTTGAGCGCCGTAGCTTCAGCATACCGGAAGGCAAATCGACGTTCGAGCTGCGCCGCTTCTACCGGGACCGCATCACCGCGCTCGGCGGAGTGAAGGTGAACACGCTGCAGCCGACGACCGACAATGCGTCGATCGCCGAATCCGTGGAGAAGCTCTTCCCGGCCGACGCCAACCCCGCCACGCGGCTGGGGCTCCAGTCGTACGACGAAGGGCAGTATCAGTACGAGGTATACGTCGTGCGAACCGCGAAGGCGAACGCGTGGTTCGTGGTGCAGACGTCCACGTACAGCGTGATCGTCACCGCCATCGCGGCGGACGCGAAGTAGTCCGCGCCCGGCGCGAGTTTCGGCGCGCTACGGCACCACCGTAGGTGCGCCGCCGACGTTGGGGATGCCCTTCTGTCTCAGCATGGCGTTGAGGGCGTTCAAATCACCGCCCAGCAACGATTCGATCGCGGTGAGCTGCGTGCGCAGCTGAGCGCTGAGCAGTGTCTGTACTTCCACCTGCTGATCCGTCGCGCGGAAATCGTTGTTGGTGAGTCCACCGGCGAGGTAACCGAGCTTGGCGAGCAACTTTGCCTCCCAGCGCACGCCGTCCTGACCCTGGCCGGTCTGTCGGAGGTCGACGAGCTCCATCTCGGTCGCGACGAGCTTCTCCTCGAGTGCGACGATCGCCCGCAGCACCTCGGCATCGCTCACCGTCGGTCGGAGCGCAGCGAGTTGGACACGCACGGCTTCCACGCGGTGCACGGTTGCGGCCCCACGATTGAGATCCTCGCGGATGGCATTCGCGATGCGCGTCTGCTCGGCGATGTCGCCCTCGGTGCCGCCGGTGTTCGGATCCTTGCGCACCACGAGGTCACGCGTCTGTTCGCTGTCGCCCACCTTGAGCGTGACCTTGTACGTGCCCGGCGGCATGAGCACCGAGACTTGTGTGACGCCCGGCGCTTCGCGCCCGGCCGCGCTCACGGCGATGTACGGCGCATACATCGGGCTCGTGCGGAGCCGGACGGCGATGCTCGGCTCATCACGCAGGTCCCACACGACGCGGTTGATGCCCGCGGTGTTCGTTCCGGTCAGCGTCCGCACGAGCTTGCCGGCCGCGTCGCGGATGAAGAGCTGTGGTGCCTGTGCCGCCGGTGCCTTGAGCCAGTAGTTGAGGTACGCACCGTAGCGTGGGTCTTCGCCGCGTGTGGGGTCGTCGTAGGACTGGGACGGGGCGGTGATGAAACGGAAACGATACGCGGCGCGCGGATCGAACAGATGTGTGGCACTCGAGCTGACCTCAGGCGTGAGCTGCTGCAGTGGTGCGAGATCGTCGAGGATGTAGAACCCACGTCCGTAGGTCGAGATGACAAGGTCGTTGAAGTGCTCCTGCACTTGGATCCCCGACACGGGTGCCGCCGGGAGATCGTTCTGCAGCGGGAGCCAGTTGTCGCCGGCGTCGAACGACACGTAGATGCCGTTCTCCAGGCCGAGGTAGAGCAGACCGCGGCGCTTGGGGTCCTCGTGGATCACCTTGGCGTAGCTGAGGTTGTTGCGCGGCAGGCCGTTGGTGATCGCCTTCCACGTGCGGCCGTAGTCATTCGTGCGGTAGACGAACGGATCGCGGTTGTTCACCTGATGGAAATCAACCGTGAGATACGCGGTGGCCGCGTCGTACTTCGAAGACACGATGCTACGCACCGAGCCCCACACCGGCAGCCCCGGGATGTTCTTGGTGAGATTGGTCCAGGTGCGACCGTCATCGCGCGTGAGTTGCACAAGGCCGTCGTTGGTGCCGATCCAGATGGTCCCCTTCTCGCGCGGACTCTCGGTGATCGCGTACACCACGCCCGCATACTCGACACCGATATTGTCTCCCGTGAGGCCGCCGGATGATCCCATGCGCGACCGGTCGTTGAGTGTGAGGTCCGGGCTGATCACTTCCCAGCTCTGCCCACCGTTGCTGGTGCGGTGTACGTGCTGGCTCCCGGTATACACGGTGTTGTGGTCGTGCGGGGAGATGGTGAGTGGTGCGTCCCACACGAAGCGATACTTCACACCGGACGCGGGGCCGCGAGACTGGTCGGGCCACACCTCCACGGTGCGGAACATGCGCCGGTCCTCCTCGTAGCGCACGACGATGCCACCGACCATGCCGGAACCTGACGCCGTGGACCAGACGATGTTGGGATCCACAGGGTCCGGCGTCGCCCATCCGGACTCGCCTCCACCGACGGCGTGCCACATGCCGCGCAGGATCTGTCCGCCCGCCAACCGTGAGTTGCTCGGCCCGCGATACGTCGGCTCGTCCTGTTTGTTGCCGAGCACGTTGTACGGGATGTTGTTGTCGACTGTGACGTGGTAGATCTGCGCGTTGCTCAGTCGCTGGCGGAACCAGGTCTGCCCACGGTTCTGTGAGATGGAGAGACCCTGGTCATGCGCGACGATCTGGCGGTCGGGATTCGTGGGATCGATCCACATGTCGTGGTGATCGCCGCCAGGCGCCTGCGCGCGCTGCATCACGTTGAGCGTACGCCCGCCGTCGATCGACTTGGCGAACGATGCGGTGAGAAAGTACGCCTCATCCTCGTCATCCGGCGCGACGACCATGCGCGAGTAGTAGTGCGCACGACCCATCACGTTGCGGTCACGCGAGACGAGCGCCCAGCGCTGACCGCCGTCCTCGGAGCGCCAGAGCTGGCCGCTCTCGGTCTCCTGTCCGTTCCACGGCACGCCGTCACCGGTCTCGATCATGACGTAAACGCGCTGGGAGTTGGACGGCGACAGTCCGAGCGCCACCTTGCCGTGCGGCTTCGTGGGCAGGCCGTTTCCTCGCAGCTTCGTCCACGTGACGCCACCATCGCGCGAAGTGAAGAGCCCACTTCCCGGCCCGCCGCTCGTGCGGCCCCACGTGCGGATCTCGATCTGCCACATGCCGGCGAAGAGCACGCGTGGATTGTTGGCGTCCATCGCGAGGTCGGAGCACCCCGCGTTCTCGTCGGTGAAGAGCACGCGGGTCCAGTTCGCCCCGCCATCGGTGGTACGATAGACACCACGTTCCTGCTGCGGACCGTACGCGTGGCCGAGTGCACAGACCAGCACCACGTCCGGGTTGGTCGGATGGATGACGATGCGCGCGATGCGCGCGGTCTTCTCGAGGCCCATCAACGTCCACGACTCTCCACCGTCCGTGGACTTGTAGATGCCTTGGCCGAGGCTGATGTGCGAGCGGATGTGTGCCTCGCCGGTGCCAGCCCAGACCACGTTGCGGTCGCTGCGTGCCACGGCGAGCGCGCCGATCGACTGCACCGGATGCGCATCGAACGTCGGCCGCCAGTTCACGCCGCCGTCAGTGGTTTTCCAAACGCCACCACTCGCCGACCCGACGAAGTAGGTGAGCGGGTCGCCCACCACGCCGGCCGCCGAGGTGAATCGGTTCCCTTCGGGGCCGATGTTGCGCCAATGCAAGGCGCTCCACTGATCGGCGGCGAAGCGGGCAGGAGCCGCCGGTGTCTGTGCAGCAACGGGGAGGGTCGTCGCGAGGGTGACGACGGTGAGCAGAACGAGAGGGCCGCGCATCTGGGATCCCGGTGGGGGTGCGCCCAGATTCTAGCCTCAGCTACGGCAGAGGGAAAGGACGCTCCGCTGCACTCTGGTCGATCCAGCGCGTCACCTCACGCCGGAGCAGCGGCAGTGGCAGCGCACCGTGCCTCAATACCGCTTCGTGGAACGCGCGGATGTCGAACCGTGCGCCCAGTCTCTGCTCGGCCTGCTTGCGCAGCGCGGAGATCTCGAGCTCCCCCATGGTGTACGCGAGTCCCTGGCCGGGCTCGGTGATGTGCCGATCGATCTCGGCCGTGACGGCTTCAACTGTCATACCGGTGTTCTCGGCCATGTAGGTGATAGCGCGTGCGCGGGTCCAGCCGAGGGCGTGCATGCCGGTGTCGACCACGAGACGGCACGCGCGCCAGATCTGATAACTCCACATGCCGAAGCGATCGTAGGGATCGGGGTACAGGCCGACATCGAGTCCGAGCTTCTCGGCGTAGAGTCCCCAACCCTCGACGAAGACGGTCACCCCCGCGCTGCGGCGGACCGACGAGAGTTCATCGCGCTCCTGGGTGAGCATGATCTGCAGATGATGTCCGGGCACTCCTTCATGGAAGGCGAGTGCGCGGGCGGCCCAAGTGGGGCGCGAGGGTAACATGGACGTGTTGATGTTCACCCACCCGGCACGCGTGCCGTTGACATCCCCGCGGTCGTAGTAACCAGCCGACTGACGCGGGGCGACATGCGCGGGCATTGCGCGGATGCCGTACGGCGTGCGTGGGAGGCGGGAGAACAACCGCGGCAGATTACCGTCCATCTCCTTCGCGGCGAGCGAGACGTGCGCGAGGTACGCCGCGTCGG
>JBJXGK010000117.1:0-3022 GCA_046153705.1 Gemmatimonadaceae bacterium | reverse complement strand
GTCACCGTGCGCCAGGTGCTGACGATGACCTCCGGCGTGCGCTGGAGCGAACGCTATACCGACCCGACGAGTGACCGTCGCAGACTCCTCGAGGCACAGATCGCGCAGCAGCCGGGTGGTGCGCTCGCGGTCATGCGCGCGCTGCCGCGCGCCGCCGCACCCGGCAGTGTGAACACCTACAGTACCGGCGAGACACAGATCGCCGGTGAGATCGTGCGCGCCGCCGTGGGTCGTCCGCTCGCGGACTACTTGAGCGACCGCATCTGGACTCCGGCCGGCATGGCCGATACCGCGCGCTGGTGGCTCGATTCACCGGACGGCGTGGAGATCGGCGGCAGCGGCATCAGTGCGACGCTGCGCGACTACGCGCGCTTCGGGCAGTTCATCCTCGACGACGGCATCGTCGGTGCGGACACGGTGTTGCCACCGGGATGGGTACGCGAGGCGACGGCCCCCACCGCACTCAGCACCGGCCGGACGATCGACTACGGTTACCTCTGGTGGCCGTTGACCACCGAGTCGGGTCGCCGCGACCGCGCGTTCGCTGCCGTCGGCATCCACGGGCAACTGCTGTACGTGAACCCCGCGGCTCGCGTGGTCATCGTCTCGTGGGGTGCACATCCTGCGCCGGGCGGGGGAGACGCCGCCGCCGAAGCCGCGTTCATCGACGCAGTCGTCGAGTCGTTGCGGCCGTTCACGGCACGAGATCGAGCCGCACGCTGAACGCGCGCACGAGCGGGGGACTGTAGATGTCGCCGCGTTGGACGGTGGGCGTCGAAAAACTGCCGGTCTCGGGATCGCCGTTCGGATAACGCGTCCACGTGGCGAGGTGCTGCGCCGCGAACGTCACGCGCGCCGCTCGCAGGGCGTTGGGCACGAACCGTGTGGGCACGTCGTAGCGGACCCAGAGTTCCCGCAAACGGATGAAGTCGGCGTCGAACGTCGGTCCGGTCTGGTTGGGCCCGTAGCCCAGCACCACGGCGCGCGCCTGCCGCGCGAGACCCGCACTGCGGTCATACAGATCAGGACACACGAGCCAGATGCAGGTGAGCGCCTGCGTCTGGTCGACCTTGATCTGCCCCACCTTCGCGTCGAGCGTCGCGCCGACGCTCCAGCCTTCCGCCCAACGCGCATCGACACTCAACCCGTAGACTTCGCGCGGTTGTGTCAGGCCGCGGAACGTCGCCCCGGTATCGATCACGATCTCCGTCGCATCGACGATGCCGTCGGTGTTCGTGTCGGTGAACGTGTAGCCGTTGGTGAAGACCGCCCCGAAGGGTTCGCCCGGACGATACCGTGCGCGCGCAGCGATCAAGAGCGCCCTGGACTGCGGGCCTTCGAGCATCCTGGTGATCGCGGTGCGCGTCCGCGAGAAGCTCGCGCGGACTCCCCAGCTGGCGCCGAACCAGGCGCGGTCGCGGAGTTGCACGGTCCACTCTTCACCCACGGTGGACCACGAGTTCCCGCCAAACGCGTCGGCGCCGTCGGGCGCGGCGATCACGAGCAAGCCGTCGCGCACGTAACGACCGTACCCCGTGCCACTCACCGTAAGTGTCCCGTCAAGCCACGAGAGATCCGCGCCGAACGCACGCTCCATGGTGCGCTCGAGTGTCGGCGGCAGTGCGAGTGGGCTGACCGCGGTGAGCGGTCCGAACGGCGCGAGCTCCAGTGCCGGTTGCAGGTCGTTGCTCTCGCCGTAGCCCGCGCGGAGGTGCAACCGTTGGAGCCACTTCGTGCGCGGGAAGAACCGCTCCGAAGAGACGGTCCATCCGGCATCGAGACTGGCGAGGGGATCGCGCCCCAGCGAGAGGCGACCGAACTCGGTGCTCTCCTTGCGGAGTCCCGCTCCGACACTGCGCCCTTCGCCGAGGAACGCGCGCAGTGCGCCGTAGGTGGATCGCGTGCGCACATCGGGGAACACACGACTCGCCCCGCCGGACTCGCCGCTGCTGGTCAGCGTGATCCGCTCGGACCGTTCATCGATGTCGAGGTTCTCGAGTTGTGCACCGACTTCCGACTCCACGCGAAACCGCGGCGCGAACGTGCGCCCACCGCGGATCGCCGCTGAGGCGGAGGTCCCGCCCTGGCGCAGATCGTTCCGCGAGTTCCGCTGCCCGACGAACGAGTCGTCACCGAGGCGGTACAGACGCTCTTCGAGCGCACTCGTCCGGATGGTGCGGTCGTGTGCGAGCTGGGTGTGCAGCGCCAGTCCGAACGGCAACGGCGCGCGCGCGCCGATCCCGAGCGTGAGCCGGTCGACCGTGTAGGGCCGTGAGCGCGCCAAGATGGAATCGGCGACCCGCTGCGTGAGGGACAGCGTCGAATCGGTCGGGCTGTAACCGAGCAGCCCGGTCTGATACAGTCCGTTCTCGGTGGCGGGTGTGTACTTGCCGTCGCTGTGTGCGAAGCGCGCGTCCGCATCGAAGCGCACACCGGCGATCACTCTTGTCTCGGCACGCAGCGAGAGGTCGAGTCGCTGGAAGCCGCTCTCGCGTACGTTGCCAGCGCCTTCATCGAGTGTGGCCGCCGCTCGGTAGGTCGTGAACGGTCCCACTCCAGGGCCGCTCGCACGCATCGTCGCGCGCGTGCTCACACCCGTTCGGAACGGCTGCGCGCCTCCGAACGGCACGAACCGGCGCAGGGCGCCGGGCGTGCAGAACCCCGTCGCCTGATCGGTGAGCGGACAGTAGTCGGTGGTGCCGCCGAGCGTGGAGCCGGACGTGGTCACGCGCGTTGGCAGTGCGCTCGGCGCCGTCATCGCGAGCACGTCGATCGACCCTACGACTTGGCGTGTCGCAGTGCCGCCTCGCGTGCGCACCATCACCGCGCCGCGCGCGGCGCCGAACGCGAGCATCGCCCCGCTCGAGGGTCCGAGCAACACGTCGACCTCCTCGATCTCATCGAGCGGCAGGCTCCACGCGTGCGAGGGGCGCACGCGATCGAGACTGGGACCGAGCTGATGTGCATCCTCGCGCTGCAGCACCCCATCGACGTAGAGCAGCGGTCGGCCGGAGCCAAGAGC
>JBJXGK010000112.1:0-3192 GCA_046153705.1 Gemmatimonadaceae bacterium | reverse complement strand
GCGTCGGCAGCGCGCGTCACCTGTGTGATGCCCTACTACGGCTACGCGCGCCAGGACCGCAAGGACCAGCCCCGCGTCGCCATCGGTGCCAAGCTCGTCGCCAACATGATCATGCGCGCCGGCGCTGACCGCGTGCTGGGCCTCGACTTCCATGCGCACCAGTTGCAGGGGTTCTTCGACATCCCCGTCGACCACCTCTACGCGGCACCGGTGTTCACGTCGCACTATCGCAAGAAGAAGTTGAACGACCTCGTGGTCGTGGCTCCGGACGTGGGCTCGGCGAAGATGGCGCGCGGATTCGCCAAGCGCCTCAACGCCTCGCTCGCGATCATCGACAAGCGTCGCCCCACGGCCAACGTGGCCGAGGTGGTGAACGTGGTCGGTGAGGTGGAGGGCAAGGACTGCTTGCTGGCCGATGACATGATCGACACGGCGGGGACGGTCTCCGAGGCTGCGCGTGCGCTCAAGGATCTGGGCGCCAAGGACATCTACGTGTGCGCCACGCACGCGCTGCTCAGTGGGCCTGCCGTGGAGCGTCTCTCGAGTGCGCCGATCAAGGAAGTCGCCGTCACCAACACGATCGAGATTCCGGAGTCGCGGAAGTTCGAGACGCTCACGGTGTTGAGCGTCGGTGACCTCTTGGCGAAGGCGATCCGGTTCACGCATTCGGATCAGAGTGTGAGTTCGCTCTTCGAGTGAGCGATGGTGGCTTTAGGCTGAAGGTGTAGGTGCAGTACCCTGCAGTTTGCAGGTCATTTGGTGCGCCGCCGGGCCGGATCTACCGGGAACCCACGTTGCGCGCCATCCACGTTCGAGAGGTTTCTTCTCATGGCTTCCGTTCCGTTCCCCGCTACCACTCGCGACAACACCGGCAAGGGTGTCGCGCGCAAGCTCCGTGCAGTCGGTCAGGTCCCGGCGATCATCTACGGGCACAACCGCACGCCGCAGACCCTGCAGCTCGAAGCCCATCCGCTGCAGCTGCTCCTCGAGAAGCACCCGTACCAGAGCACGGTCATCGCGCTCACGGTCGGCGGCAAGACGGTCAACACGCTGATCCGCGAGATCCAGCGTCACCCGTACTTGAAGCAGATCCTGCACGTCGACTTCCAGGAACTCGTCGCCGGTGAGAAGGTCACGGTGCCGGTGCCGCTCCAGTTCTCGGGCACGCCCGAGGGTGTCCGCACCGGTGGCGGCGTCCTCGACCAAGTGCTGCACGAGCTCGAGATCACCTGCGACCCGGCGAACATCCCGCATCACATCGTCGTCGACGTCACCGCGCTCACGATCGGCCACTCGATCCACGCGGGCGAGATCCCGATGCCGGCTGGTGTGACGCTCGAGTCCGACGCCGACGCGACGGTCTGCGTCTGCGCCGCGCCGAAGGTCGAGGTCGAAGCCGCGCCGGCTGCAGCGGCTGAGGCCGCTGCGGGCGAGCCGGAGCTCATCCGCAAGGCGAAGGCTGACGAAGCCGCGGAGAAGTAACCCGCTGCGCCGCTCGGGCTACCGAGTCCAAGGTCGACTATGAAAGTGATCCTCGGACTCGGCAACCCGGGCAAGGAGTACGCGAACACGCGACACAACGTCGGTTGGTGGGTGGTCGATCACTTGGCCGACGTGTGGCGCTTGGACGGATGGCGGAAGGACGGCGAGGCCCTGACCAGTTCGGGGGCCGTCGGTGCCATCAAGGTGCGATTGGTCAAACCGCAGACGTTCATGAACCTCTCGGGGGCGGTACTCAAGCCCTGGCTGCGTCGCCCGTTCTGGGCCGCAGCGACGGATTTGCTGGTCATCTCCGACGAGGTGCAGTTGCCGGTCGGGACCTATCGGTTCCGGGCTCGCGGTTCCGCGGGCGGGCACAACGGACTCAAGAGCATCGAGCAGGCGCTCGGGAGTCAGGAGTATGCGCGGTTGCGGATCGGCGTGGGCCCGAGCGATCCGCAGCGGCGTGTGGGAGACCTCGCCGATTTCGTGCTCGGTGAGTTCGGGAAGCAGGAGGCCGCCGACACGCGAGCTCTTCTTCCGACGTTCGATACCGCGTTGCAGCAATGGGCCAAGCAGGGCATCGGCCCAGTGATGAACACGTTCAACTCCACCACTTAACCCCCCTCTCATGCTTGACAACCTGACGCTGTACGCCCTGGTGATCGGCGTGGTGGGCCTCGTGGCCTGCTACGTGACCTACTTGGGAATCGCGCGCCAGTCGCCGGGCTCGCAAGTGATGCAGGACCTGGCCGAGCAGATCCAGCTCGGCGCCATGGCCTTCCTCAAGCGCGAGTACGCGGTGTTGCTGCCGTTCCTGCTCGTCGTGGCCGGCCTGCTCTCCTGGGCCATCAACATGGAGACCGGCATCGCCTACGTGCTCGGCGGTGTGTGCTCGGTCGCGGCGGGCTGGGCCGGCATGACCGCGGCGACCAAGGCGAACGTGCGCACCTCCGAAGCGGCCCGCGCCAGCGGTCAGGCCGCAGCGCTGCGCATCGCCTTCGGTGGCGGCGCGGTGATGGGTCTCGCCGTGGCCGCCCTCGGCCTCCTCGGCATCGCCGTCATCTTCGTCTGGCAGAAGGAGCTCCTCGGCACCACTGGCTTCAAGGCGTTCGGTGAGATAATCTCCGGCTTCGCCATGGGTGCCAGCTCCATCGCGCTGTTCGCGCGCGTGGGCGGCGGCATCTACACCAAGGCCGCCGACGTTGGCGCGGACCTCGTCGGCAAGGTCGAAGCGGGCATCCCCGAGGACGACCCGCGTAACCCCGCGACCATCGCCGACAACGACGGTGACAACGTGGGCGACGTCGCGGGCATGGGTGCTGACCTCTACGAGTCGTACTACGGCTCGATCCTTTCGACCATGGCGCTTGGCGCGGCGGCGGCGTTCACGCTTGGATTGCCCGCCGGCGAAGCGGCACAGCTGGCGATGCTGCTCGCGGTCGCGCCGCTGGCCCTCGCGGGTCTGGGGATCATCGCGTCGATCGCCGGGATCTTCGCCGTGCGCACCACCGAGAACGCCACGTTCAGCGAACTGCTCGCGGCGCTGCACCGCGGCGTGTACGTCGCGTCCGGGCTGATCTTCGTCGGCTGCTTCGCGCTGCTCTTCTTCCTGCTGGGCGAGAGCAACTTCGTCCAGAGCGGCGAGGTCTTCCGCTGGTGGGGCATCGGGGTCGCGATCGTCTCAGGCTTGGTCGCTGGCCTCGTGATCGC